>CAWUMP010000006.1:0-23460 GCA_963923385.1 uncultured bacterium
CGCAAATCCTGTAACTCCGAATCCAAGAACACCTTCAGAATTTCTTGAATCTCTTTGATTGTCGGTTCCATCGACCTTCTCCTAAGTCACTGCGCTGACGCATCGCACTGCGCTCGCCCGTCTTCGCAGGCTTGCGCATCGCAACATGCTGAAATCGAATCACCAGGTTGTGACGCATTGTGGGCGGGGCTCGGGAGATGGGTCAATCAAAGATGCGAATCTCAGCGTGCGATGGTCCAAGTGTTTCACTGATCTAACGACCCAGCTCACAACAGATCGCGCTATGCTGCACACAGAACAACCGACGGCTTAGTCGGGATCGAATCAAACCGTTGCACACCGAGGAGAGCACGCATGAAACGAAAGTTAATTTCTGCCGTCTTGTTCGCTGCATTGACGGCCCTTGCCAGCACGCAAGTCTTGGCCCAAGCGCAAGACATTCGCGTCGGCAACGCCACCGCCAATGACACCCAAGCAGCCGCCAATGACAAGCTGGCCGAACTCATCACCAAATACTCCAAAGGCAAACTCAAGGCCACTGCAAGCCATGGCGAGTCCTTAGGTAACAACCAGCAAATGATTCGTGCACTACAAGCCGGCTCGTTACATGGCATGGTGTTCCCTGCAGGCTTTCTCTCCCCCGTGGTACCAGAGCTCGCGATGTTTGATATGCCCTTTGCATTGCCCAGTGCACCTGCAGCCATCACCGCATTTACGGCGCAAAGTAAAGCAGCCACCGTCATGATTGCACTGGCTGAACAAAAAGGCGTGCATATCCTTGGATTTCACGGGATCGGACCGCAAAGTTTTTTAACTAACTTTCCGGTCACCAAACTGGCGGATGTTCAAGGTAAAAAATTTCGTGTCATTCCCTCCGCGCCGCGCGTCGGTGCGTACAAAGATTGGGGCGCGGTTGCACGCCCCATGGAGTTGGGCGAGGTGTATACGGCCCTACAGCAGCGCACACTCGATGGTATGGAAAATCCACCTGATGTGATCTTCAAAATGAAGCTGCACGAAGCGGCGCGTTACTACACCGTCACCGAGCACTTTGCATTTGTCTCCAACATCATCGTCAGCAAAAAATGGTATGACGGACTCACGCCCGAGCTGAAAGAAGCAGTGACCAAAGCAGGTGAAGACACCATCAAATTTGCCGATGCGGCCTACACCAAATCGCAAAATGAAAGCTTAGATGCAATGCGTAAAGTCATCACCGTGACCAATATGCCTGCGGCAGAAATCCAAAAGATGAAAGAGCTCACCAGCAAAGGCGTGTGGGAGGCCATGAAGCAAGATCCACAACGTGGCCCTGTGGTTCGCATGCTGGCCGATGACGTGACGCGCTTTAACAGCAAAAAATAATCACCGCTCGGTGCAACGATCACCACAACCGATCGTTGCACCACACATCAACGTGTGATGACCGCTTAAGTCACTCGCCCAACCATGCATCCCTTTGTCATGCCACCGGCGTATTTAGATCGAGCCATGGCGCGCGAGGGTCGCATTCATACATGCGAGCGTTTTGATCCGCCACACACGGCATTATTGGTGATCGACATGCAGAACTACTTCATGACAGCGCCATATCTTGGCGCCTGTCCTGAAGCACAAACCATCGTACCGAACGTCAACACCCTAGCGCAGACCTTGCGTGAGGCCGGTGGAACGGTGGTGTGGATTCAAAACTTAGCGCCTTGGGAATCCGAACACAGTTGGTCGGTCAATCGCGAACGCTATCGACCCGAATTGGTACCACAACGCTGGAATGCCATGCAGCGCGAACACCATGGCTTTCAATTGTGGCCAACGCTCGATGTGCAAGCCGTCGATGCACGCGTCACCAAACGCCGCTATAGCGCGTTTGTACAAGGCTCATCCGACGTGGAGCATGTCTTACGCGATCGCGGGATTGATACGCTGATCATTACCGGCGTCGCCACCAACGTGTGCTGCGAATCGAGTGCACGCGACGCCATGATGCTGAATTACCGCACCCTCATGGTCTCGGATGGCTGCGCAGCGAGCACCGATGCAGAACACGCGGCAGCGCTAGAAAATTTTTATTTATTTTTTGGCGATGTCCAAACGACGACTGAGGTCTGCGCTCGACTGAAAATTCGATCGACCGAAACACCGCGTTAACGCACAAACTGCACTAACCACAAGCTGAGTGCAGGAAACGCCACCAGCAACACAATGCGTATTGCGTCAGCCACTAAAAATGGCATCACCCCGCGATATGTTTCATGCATCGGTACATCGCGCGCCAGATTATTCACCACATACACATTTAAACCGACCGGTGGCGCGATCAAGCCCACACCTACCACCGACAAAATTAATACACCAAACCAAATAATTTTTGCATCTGGCGGCAGACCAAAAAAATCTAAGCTCTGCACAACAGGCAATAGGGTCGGTAAGGTGAGTAGCATCATGGCCATTTCATCCATCACACAACCCAAGAGCACGTATAACAACAAAATACAGGCCATGACAGTGAGCGGCGACCAACCACCAGCAATTACTGCGGCGGCGAGTTGCGCCGGCAACTGAGACAACGCCAAGGCCGAATTTAAAATATCGGCGCCAATAAAAATAAAAAACAACATGCCCGTGGTTACTGCGGTGCCATACACGCAGCGTTTAAAACGATCCCAGCTAAGTTGTCGTGTGGCTAAGGCCACCAGCAGCGTGCTCGCTGCGCCGACCGCACCGCCTTCGGTCGGTGTAAAGACACCCAGATAAATGCCGCCGAGCATGACTGCAAAAATCGCCAGCATTGGCGAGACATCCAAAAAGGCCGCAACAAATGCGCGTCGACTTTGCCGCGTTTGCAGTGGCGCTTCTTCTGGGTGTAAGCGTGCATACACCGCAATCACAACGAGATAACCCACAGTGGCAATCAAGCTTGGGATCAACGATGCAGCAAACAGCTTAGCGATATTTTGTTCAGCCAAAATCGCAAATACCACCAACACCACCGACGGTGGAATCAGAATTCCCAATACGCCCCCTGCGGCCACCGTACCCGTGGCAAATCGACCCGAGTAATGATGACGACGCAACTCAGGCAAGGCCACTTGCGCCACTGTTGCTGTGGTTGCCACCGACGAACCACAGGGTCCTCCAAAAATCGCTGAAGCAATCATTGATGCCATGGCCATTCCGCCACGCCAATGACCAAGTAAGGTGTTACCAAACCGAAATAGCGCGCGCGACAAACCGCCATGCGTGGCAAATTCACCCATCAACAAAAACATCGGGATCACCGATAAATCGTAATTTGAGTAACGCGCAAAGGCGATGCCTTTTAACTGACTAAATAACGCCGCCGGACTAGCCAGCAAAAGATAACCAATCGCACCAGGTAAAAACATCGCTACTGCAATCGGCACACGCAGCGCCATCAACGCGAGCATCGAACAAAACAAGGCCGCGCCGATTTCAATGCCGCTCATCGCGCTGACTCCGAATGTTCGTCTGCTTGTGCAGGCGGATCGCTATCGCGCGCCGCGCAAAACGCGGTGTACACCGCCATTAGCGCAGTCAATGCAAACGAGGGCACCATGGCGGCATACACCCACCAGATCGGCACACTTCGTAACATAGAGGTTTCACCGCCATCGCGCACACTGATCGCACCCACCGCTGTTAACCAGGCTAAACCTGCCGCAACAACGGCGAGTAACAAGGCACCCAGACAATCGAGTGTGCGTTGCGTGTTGGCATCGGTGCGCGTAGTAAAAAAATCCACAATGATGTTGCCATCGCGTAACTGGCACAACGGTAGGCACGCCCCCACACACACCGCGCTACCGAGCTGAATTAATTCAAAGTCACCTTGTATTGGCGCATTGAATAACCAACGACCGAGCACCGATGCCACCGACATCAGAATTAATCCCAGCAACAAACAACCGCCCAAGAGGGCCCAACCCCGCGCAAGTTGCACCACGCGTGTGTGTAATCCGCGCATCATGATTGCGGCGCACGATGCACATGCGCTCGACCTAACCATAGCCAAATCAAACCAAACAACTGTACCGCCCACAATAAACCCAAGCCCCAGGTGTAACCGCGCGGATCGTAGCCAGTGGCCGTCGGGGGCCAGCGCGTCAAGAT
Organism: uncultured bacterium; assembly: GCA_963923385.1. GTDB lineage: Bacteria > Pseudomonadota > Gammaproteobacteria > Burkholderiales > SG8-39 > SZAS-79. The sequence continues at coordinate 4,132 of CAWUMP010000006.1, forward strand.
GGCCCCGACCGCCCATTGGCCAAGAAACACGCCGACAAACGTGCAACTATTGAGCGTGGTGTTGATCCGACCGGCCAATGACAAAGGGTAACGTCGCGACGCAATCGAATGCGCCAGCGTGGCACCGGTACTGCATAAGGTAAACAACGACCAAGTCAATACGCTCGCAGTGGTCACACCGCACACCAACAACAACAAACATGCCGAGCCGCAAGCCACCCCTGCAGCAAACAAGGGCAACACCGAATAGCCACGCTGCACTAACGCATCGGCGAGTCGCCCAAAAAATAAATATCCAACCACCATACCAAATCCACCGGCGCATAAACCAACGGCCACTTCTACACCATCAAAGCCTGCCACATCGCGTAGCCAAGTGCCCATCCATAAGGTGAATGTCGATACCGCAGCGCATTGACTGGTGCCAATCGCAATCGCTAAGCGACGAAATCCAGCGTCGGTTCTAATAATGGTGAGCAATTGCTTGAGCTGTACACCAAAAGCAAGTTGCTTGGCTGGTGCAGATGATTTTTCGGGGACTGCAAAAAATAACCACGCACTCACCACGACACTCGCGGCAGCAAACACGAGGACCGCAGTTCGCCACTCCACCACGCGCAACGCAAACTCCAGCGGCACCGAGACCGACATCGCACCCAAGCCACCCACGGCATAAGCCAGTGCAATCATGGTCCCCGTACGCTCTGGCGGATACCACAACACAAACGCCTGAAAACACGCCATCAACGCAGCCGATACGCCCAAACCAATCAACATCCGCCCAATAAACAAGCCCGCAAAATCATGCGCACTGGCAAACACAAATGTGCCAACGGCAGCGAGCAACAGTAACGCAGCATCCGTCCGCCGCGGACCGTAACGATCAAGCAATACACCCAACGGGATCTGAAACAACCCAAACGAAAAAAAATACGCGCCGGTCAGCAAGCCCAGATGCTCCGCATCCAAATGGAATTCGCTCGCCAGCTGCGGCCCCATCACCGCATTGACCGAGCGATACACATAAGAAAGAAAATATCCGCTCAGAAACGGCAAACAAATGCGCCACCACAATTGCGCGCCCGACGGAAGAGTCGTACTGCTCAAGTCTTGGGCGTGTCAATAAAGCCGGTATAAAACCGGTTATTCGTCGGCGCCACAATCATTTCATTGACCACGGTTCGAGCGGGCATTTGGGCGATAAACAAAATCGCCTCACCCATGTCTTCAGGTTGCACCATCGCGGCACGGCGTTCTGGCGAAGGAGGAACCGGACGTTTTTCTAAAATCGGTGTCGCCACCTCACCGGGTAGTAAAGCGCAAGCACGAATGCCGTGTTCACACTCTTCCATATTGATCGATTCGGTCAGCGCAATCACGGCACGTTTGGTGGCGTTATACGCAGGGCCGGTCAACTTAGAAGCGAAGCGCCCGGCCCACGAAGACACGTTAATCATTAAGCCATCGTGTTGGTTACGCATCGCCGGCAACACCGCATGCACGCAATAAAACAAACCCGACAAATTGATCGCTACCACATCATCCCAAGCATCGGTGTCGAGTACATCGAAATTACGTTTGGTGGCATTCGTGCCTGCGCTGGTCACCAAAATATCGATGCGACCGTGTCGCGCCAACAAGTCTGCAGCAAACGCCTTGACCGCAGCTTTGTCTGACACTTCCAGCAACACCGCCTCGGCCTTGCCCAGCGCTTGCAGTTCTCGCAACGCACTGGCGTTGGTGGCGGGATTGCGTCCGGTGATCACCACATGCGCACCTGCCTTGACCAACGCAATCGCGCCAGCCAAACCAATGCCGCTACCGCCACCGGTAATCCAAGCGATTTTTCCCTGCAAATTTTGAGGCATGGTTGTTTAGCGCTCTAACGTTGTTGATATTGAGTGGCGCCAAAAAGATTTTCTTTTTCTTGCGCCGAGAAAGTGTGGCCAGGAGGACGCGCATCAGCCAATACTTGTAATGCACGTTGCACGGCTGGGCGCGCCAAGATGGCATCACGCCAGCGTTGCAAATGCGTAAACTTTTCAATCGAGACCCCTTGGCGCTCCGGGAAGCGCAACCAAGGCACGGTGGCCATATCCGCAATCGAGTAGCTGTCGCCGGCCAAATAACTTGATGCAGCCAAGCGTCGATCAATCACCCCATACAAGCGCTGCGCTTCGTTGCTGTAGCGTTGAATGGCATACGGAATTTTTTCGGGTGCATAGCCTAAAAAATGATGCGCTTGACCAAGCATCGGACCAACCGAGGCCATTTGAAACATCAGCCAAGACAGCATTTCAAATTTACCGGCATCGTCTTTGGGCATAAAGCGAGCGCCCGCCTTCGAGGCCAGATACACCAGCATCGCGCCCGACTCAAACAAACTGATCGGTTGTCCGTTTGGCCCATCGGGGTCTACCAACGCGGGCATTTTGTTGTTTGGCGAAATTTTTAAAAAGGCGGGAGCAAACTGTTCACCCGCGCCAATGTTCACCGGATGCACGCGATACGGCAGGCCCGTTTCCTCGAGCAAGATATGCACCTTGTGACCATTCGGCGTGGGCCACGTGTAGAGATCAATCATCAAATACCTCAGGCGAGTTTGACTAACTGCTTGCCAAAATTTTTACCGTTCAACAAATCGATGAGCCCTTGAGGCGCTTGCTCAATGCCCTCCACCACCGACTCGCGATACTTCAGTTTGCCCAGCGCCAATAAACCGGCCAACGCTTTGATGCCTTCGGGATAACGGCTTAGCCAATCAAACACGATCATGCCCTGCACCTTGATGCGATTGACCAAAATTGCGCGCGTCATTTTGCTGCCAAAGGGTTCAGTGGTGTTGTAATCAGAAATCAAGCCACACACGATCATGCGTGAAAACGGATTCATTCGCGCCATCACGGTGTCCATGATTTCTCCGCCGACGTTTTCAAAGTACACATCCACACCTTGCGGTGTCGCCGCTTTTAGCTGCTCACGCAACTGCCCTGCTTTGTAGTCGATACACGCATCAAACCCGAGCACACTGGTCACGTAATCGCATTTGGCCTGACCACCGGCAATCCCAACCACGCGACAACCGGATACTTTGGCGAGTTGTCCCACCACGCTACCCACCGCACCAGAAGCGGCCGACACCACCACGGTGTTACCCGCGCGCGGCTGACCAATTTCGTATAAACCAAAATACGCAGTCAGACCTGGCATCCCAAGCACACCTAAGTAATACGACAGAGGTGCGCGTTGACCATCCACCAAACTGAGCTCTGTGCCACGGGCAATGCCGTGCGTTTGCCAACCCAATGAAGTCAACACATGCGCACCAGGTGCAAACCCTGGGTGACGCGATTCAATCACTTCGCCCACCGTTTGCCCTACCATCACTTCACCAATCTCAACGCCTTTGACGTAACTCTTGGCGTCACTTAAACGACCACGCATATACGGGTCGAGTGACAGCCAAAGATTTTTTACCAATACATCACCGTCATTTAAGGCCGTAAGTTTGGTTTCAGTCAGACGAAATGTATCGAGCGTGATCGCCCCAGTCGGGCGTTTGGCAAACACCATCTGGCGTGTGATGGTCATGCAGCGCTCGCAAATCGTTCTAGATGAAAATCGGCATCACCAAACTGCTGCACGATCATCGACAAGCGTCGGAAGGTGTGACTCACTTTCATCTCTTCCGTCATCCCCATACCACCATGCAATTGAATCGATTCTTGACTGACATGGCGCGCGGCATCTGCAATGCGAATTTTTGCTGCGGACACCAAGCGCTGACGTTCATTGGCGTTGGTTTCTGTGTCGACTTTGACGCAAGCCAAGCAAGCCATCGAACGCGCTTGTTCCCAACTGATCACCATATCGACCATGCGATGTTGCAGGGCTTGGAAGGCACCAATTGGCTGACCGAATTGTTTACGCGTTTTGATGTACTCCAAGGTGGCGTCATTGGCTGAGCGCATGGCGCCAATCGCTTCAGCGCAAATGAGTGCGGTAGCGAAATCCACTACCGCTTCAATGATCGGTAAGCCTGCACCGGACTGACCCAACAACGCATCGGCCGGCAGTTTGACGCCCTTGAACTGCACATCGGCAGCACGCAATTCATCGACCGTGCGATACGTCTGCATGTGCACACCGGCGGCGTTGGCATCGACGATAAATAAGCTGATGCCTTGTGCGGTACGTGCAGACACAATCAACTGATCTGCGAGTGGCGCACCAATCACCACGCGCTTTTCACCATTCAGGGTCCAACCGGTGCCGCTTGATTCGGCTTGCAATTGCACCTGGTCTAAGTCGTAACGTGCATGCGCTTCGGTTTGCGCAAACGCGAGTTTCTTTTTGCCTTCGGCGACTGCAGGCAATAACGCCGCTTGTTGCGCGGCATTTCCCGCAAGCATCACAGCGCGCGCTGCCATCACGGTGGGCAAATATGGCTCCACCAACAAACCCGCACCCAATGCATCCATCACGCCCATCAAATCCACAGCACCGCCACCAAATCCGCCGTGAGCGGCAGGTATGGGTAATGCCAACAACCCCATCTCGGCTAAGGTTGACCAAACCGCTTCGCTCGCGCCGGCATCGGAGGCCACAATTTTTTTGCGCGCTTCAAACGAATAATCTTTCTCGATAAAACGTTTGACCGAATCGGCGAGTAACTGTTGCTCTTCGTTGTATTCAAAGTCCATGACGTGTCCTTTTCACCCGCGGCCTAGAGGCCAAGCGTCATCTTAGAGATGATGTTGCGCTGAATTTCGTTGGATCCAGCATAGATCGTGGTTTTACGCGTACTGCAGTAACGCGGCATGAGCGATGCTGTAAACGCAGCCTCTGCATCAAACGCCCCTTGCATCGCTTTAAAGGGCTGCGCCATCGGACCGACCGCTTGCACCATCAGTTCGGTGAGTGCTTGTTGAATTTCGGTGCCCTTAATTTTGAGCATCGACACATCTGCACCCGGCGGTTGGCCGGTACGCCGCATTTCATCCAGAAAACGCAAGTTGGTTAACTCAAGCGCCATCAACTCCACTTCTACGCGCGAGACCTTATCGCGAAAGCGCACATCGTCCATGAGCGATCGACCGTTACGCATTTGCTTGGCAGCAAAACTCTTGAGCTTTACTAATTCTCGCTTGGATACGCCGACCCGTCCTGTGTTTAAGCGTTCAAATCCGAGTAAATATTTGGCCACCGTCCAGCCCTTGCCCTCTTCAAACACCAGATTTTCTGCAGGTACTTTGACGTTTTCGAAGAACACCTCGTTCACTTCATGTGAACCATCCATCAAGATTAATGGACGCACCGTGATGCCAGGCGTTTTCATGTCGATCAACAAAAACGAAATGCCTTCTTGCCGAACCGCGCTGGTTGAATCCGTGCGGACCAAGCAAAAAATCCAATCGGCATAATGCGCTAGGGTGGTCCAAATTTTTTGTCCATTGACCACATAGTAATCGCCCTCGCGCACAGCACGCGTTTTCAGCGAAGCCAAGTCTGAACCCGACCCAGGCTCAGAATAGCCCTGACACCAAAACACGTCGCCGTTGTAAATTCCCGGCAGAAATTTTTTCTTTTGTGCCTCGGTACCAAAACGCAACAACACCGGCGCGCACATCGCCAAACCAAACGGCACCAGCGGCGGCGCTCCGGCGTATCCACATTCTTCTTCAAACAAAAAGCGTTGCACGATGTTCCAGCCTGGACCACCCCATTCTTCGGGCCAGGCAGGGGCCACCCAACCTTTTTTGGCAAGGATGCGATGCCAGCGCAATAAATCGTCTTTCGATAAGTGCGCGTGTTCGCTCATTTTGTCGCGCAGATCGGCGGGCAAGTTAGCGTTTAACCACCCCCGTACCTCATCACGAAAGGCCAATTCTTCGGTTGAATAATTTAAATCCATACGTCCTCCAAAAGATGTCTCAGTTTACTGCCAGCGCTGCACTCAGCGGGGCAAGTGATCTGCGAATCAAGCAAAATCATTGTGCTTGGTTCGCTGCGTGATTCGGGCCATTTCACTCAAGCGGCAAAATCCACCACCATGCGTCCGGTGACCCGCGCAGCGTACAAATCCTCAAACGCTTGCGGCAGATCATCCAAGCGAATCCGCCGCGCGATTTGCGCCAAATGCCGGGGCCGTAAATCGGTCGCCAAGCGTTGCCAAATACGCGTGCGTAACGCCAGTGGGCTATTGGCATTCACACCAATTAAACGCACACCACGCAAAATAAACGGCAAAACGCTGCCCTTAAATTCGATGCCACCGGCATTACCAAATGCGGCAATCACGCCATCGTTGCGCATACTGCGCGCAAGCCACGCGAGTTGTTCTCCGCCCACTGAATCAATCGCGCCTTGCCACTGCGGTTTCTCGAGTGCGCGGGTACCAAACGGGTAGGTGTGTCGATCGATGACCTCTTTAGCACCCAAGCCACGCAAATACGCTGCCGCGTCTGGTTTACCTGAGAGCGCTACGACGTCATAACCACGCGCAGCCAAAATATCAATCGCAATCGAGGCTGCACCGCCCGTGGCACCATTAATTAATACCGGGCCTTTTTCGGGGGATAAACCGTTTAGCTCCATCAAGTCGATCGATAGCGCACTGGTGTAACCGGCAACACCAATCGCCATGCTTTCATACGCGGTCAGACCGGGCGGTAGTTTGATCAACCAATCTGCGGGAAAACGCGCGACAGTTTGATAGCCACCATCGTGATCTGCACCAATACCAAAGCCATGCACGAGAACGACATCGCCAGGCACGAAGCGCGCGTCTTCTGAGTGCAGCACTTGTGCACACAAATCAATGCCCGCCGTGAGCGGAAAACGCATCGCGACTTTGGCTTTACCTAAGGCGGTTAATGCATCCTTGTAGTTCACGCTCGCATAGAGCGCACGCACGGTGACATTACCGACATCGAGTGCATCAATACCAATTGTGGTGAGTCGTCCTTCACCAAACTGACCGCCTTCAAATACACGATAGGCACGATACGGCCCAACAGGAAGATTCGTTTGCATAGCGCCTCACATAATGGTCACGCCGCCATCGGCAACGAGACACTGTCCAGTCATAAAAGCCGCCGCACGCGAGGCCAAAAACACGGCGATACCGCCGATATCCTCTGGCTCTCCTATGCGTCGTAGCGGTGTTTGCGCTTCCCGATTTTTGCGCAAGGTTTCATCCTCCCACAACGCTTTGGCGAAATCGGTTTTGACTAAGCCGGGCGCAATCGCATTGACCCGCACGTTTTTGGGTCCCCACTCCGCAGCTAAATTTTTAACGAGCATGTGATCAGCCGCTTTTGAAATGCCATACGCACCGATGATGGTGTTGGCCTTCAATCCGGCAATCGAACCGACCATGATGATGCTGCCCGCACCGCGTTCTGCCATACCAGGCGCCACCAATGAAGCAAGCCATAAGTTTGATTTCACGTTGGCACCCATGATTTTGTCGAATGCCTCATCTGACAATCCGCCCAATGGGCCGTAGTAAGGATTAACGGCTGCGTTACATACCAGCACATCAATGCGACCCCAAGCCTTGAGTGTGTCTGCAACCAACGCATCCACCTCTTCGCGTCGACTGACATTGCATGCTTGCGCGCGCACCGTCAGTCCTTGCGCGGCAAGCTCTGCGCACACCGCTTCGCACGCATCGGCTTTACGACTCGATATCACCACCTTCGCCCCTGCACGACCCAGTTCTTGGGCAATCGATTTTCCGATGCCACGCGTCGAACCAGTGACCAACGCCACCTGGCCGGAGAGATCAAACATCGCAGAAGCCATAAAACAATCCTCGAAAAAAAAAGAATAAGAAAGCGGAAGATGATGAAGCGTAACGAATTTGCGCCGCAGCATGCGAATCTCGCATCAGCCATTTCACTAAATGCCCGTATGCTGTGTTTTGCAAGGCGTGTATTCTGCTCTGCAAAACGCAAGATGCGTTATCTGACACTACGACGCGTGCAACAAACTTTTGTTTTCCTGTGCAGTGTATCGCCGTTCTTGTTTTTTCATGCTTCAACCCACAACCAACCGTCGCGAGTCGTGCGCCGTTTTAAAGGTCGCGGCATCCCTTCTTTTACCTTTCAGGAGATCTCTCTATGGGCGCCCCCGAGTCGAACGTTACCCTGTCTAGCCCACCCCCAGCCTATAGCTACGAGCACGAAGGCGATCGTCAGTTCGCCACCACCCTCGCGCGTGGCCTCGAAGTGCTGCGTTGCTTTACGCCGCTTGAGCCGATGCTCGGGAATAAAGAAATTTCTGTCCGTACCGGCTTACCTAAGCCGACCGTGTCGCGCTTGACCTACACGCTCACCAAGTTGGGTTACTTGAAGCACAACATGCGCATGGGCAAATACCAACTCGGTTCGGCCGTGTTGTCGATTGGCTATCCGTTGCTTGCGTCGATGAGCCTGCGTCAAGTCGCCCGTCCTTTCATGAAAGATTTGGCCGACTATTGCAACGGTTCGGTGTCGATGGGTATTCGTGATCGTCTCAACATGGTTTACGTTGAGTCTTCGCGCAGCGGTAACGGCATTGCCACGCTGCCAGACATCGGCACCGCGGTGCCGATCGCACAGGCCACGATTGGTCGCGCGTTTTTGTCGGCGTGCACGCCACCTGAGCGCGAAGCGATTTTGAATCAGATGAAAGTGAAAGAACCCGATCAACTGCGCAAATTCAAACCGCAAATTGAAAAATCACTCGACGACATCCGCACGCGCGGCTTTTGTTTGTCGACTGGCGAATTGCGTCGCGAAGTGTTTGCCGTTGGCGTACCGATGCGTCGCACAGTGGATGGCGAAATTGTTGCCTTTAACTGCAGCGTGCCCGCTTTCATGCTGAAAAAAGGTCAGCTCGAAGATGATTTAGGTCCACGTCTTGCGCAGATGGTGCGCAATATCGAAGCCGCGCTCGGCATGCACTAAAGCCGGCATCTCAACGATGAGCGACACTTTCACCGGCGTGGTTGAATCTCGGCACGATCGCGTACTGCATCTGTGTATCGATAACCCCACACAGCGCAACGCGCTCAAGCCAGAAACCTCACGTGCCATGGCGCGTGCGTTACGTTTGGCGGCGAGCGACGAGCGTGTCGGTGCCATTGTGATCAGCGGCACCGGTGCGCATTTTTGTGCCGGTGGCGATGTCTCGACACTATTTAGTTCGCGTCGCGAAAATCCACCGCAGCATCACTTTGAGCGCGTCGGTGCGTTGAATGAATTTATTCGTTCGATTCGTTCTTGCCCCAAGCCGGTGATTGCGGCCGTCGAAGGTCATGCTGCAGGTGCCGGCATGTCGTTAGCGTTGGCTTGCGACATGCTGGTCGCGGCAGACAACGCGCAATTCACGCTGGCTTACGTAAAGATCGGGCTCAATCCAGATGGCGGTGGATCCTTATTTCTTGCGCGCGGTGTGCCACCGCAACTCGCGGCGGAACTCGCCATGACCGGCGCACCGTGTCCGGCCACGCGCTTTGCGCAATTGGGTGTGGTGAATCGTTTGGTGCCAGTCGGTCAAGCACTTACCGAAGCGTTAGCACTCGCCGCGCAACTGGCCGCAGGGGCCACGCAGGCCATGGCGCGCATTAAACGCGAGCTTGAGGCCGCACACACGCACAGCATCGAGCAACAACTCGAGATGGAGCGCGGTTTATTTGTCGAGGCGCTGCACGGTGCAGAAGCCGGTGAAGGCTTAGGCGCGTTTCTAGAAAAGCGTAAACCGCAGTTCAATCGCACATGATTCGCAACCCCGCGGCACTCGAGCGCTTGCTCGAGAACATCCGTGACTTTGTGCGTGTGGTAGCGATCCCAAATGAAGCGCGCGTTGATCGCGAACACGTGATTGATGAGGCGATTGTCGATGAGATGCGTCGACGGGGGTTTTTTGGCTGGTCGATTCCCGAAGCATTTGGTGGCGCAGGCCTCACCACAGAAGAACTGTGTCACGCCAACATAGAGATCTCGCAGTGCACGGCAGCGTTTCGGGCACGTGCTGGCACCAACACTGGCATTGGTTCTGAAGCCATCATTCAGATGGGTACCGATGCGCAAAAAGAACACTATCTGCCGCGATTAGCGAGCGGTGAAATCACCGGTTGTTTAGCCGTGACCGAACCCGACGCGGGTTCAGATTTACTTGGCGGGTTACGTACCACCGCGCAACGCGATGGTGATCATTGGATCCTCAATGGCACCAAGCGCTACATCACCAACGCACCACTGGCGGATGTTTTTACCGTGCTCGCGCGTAGCGATCCAAACAACAAAGGGGGTAGCGGGACCACAGCGTTTTTAATCGAACGCAATACGCCCGGCTTATCGGTGGGACCTGAACATCGCAAGATGGGGCAAGCGGGTTCACCCGTATCGGAAGTGTATTTTCGCGATTGTCGGGTACCAGACAGCGCCATCCTCGGCGGACAACCCGGCCTCGGCTTTACGGCCGTCATGAAATCACTCAACAAACAACGTATTAATCTTGCTTCGTTATGCACGGGTCCAGCGATTCGTTTACTGCAAGAAGGGTTAACGCACGCACGCCAGCGTCAGCAATCGGGCCGCGCAATTGGCGAATTTCAATTAGTGCAAGCGATGCTCGCTGATTGCAAAGTTGAAATTGAAGCGGCACGTGCGCTGATTTTGGATACGGCGCGCAAGCGTGACGATGGCGAAGACGTGACCATGGCGGTCTCGATGTGTAAATACTACGCCTCCGAAATGGCCGGGCGCGTGGCCGATCGCATCGTGCAAATTTTTGGTGGTGCGGGTTATTGCGAAGACATCGGTGGCAGCGTGCCGCGTTTGTATCGTGACGTGCGGTTATTTCGATTGTACGAGGGCACCAGTCAGATACATCAACTCAATATCGCCAAGTTATTACTGAAGGGGCAATGAGATGACGCAGCGCTGCTTAGGTCCTGCGATACATTTACTTGGCGCCAGAATCGGTGCATGTATGAATGCCTTTGGTACCCCATTGCCGTATGTCAAAAGCGCTCGTCTACGCGCACTCGGTGTGGTGGCGCGTGAACGCATGCCGCAATTACCCGATGTGGCCACCTTTGCTCAGTTGGGCTATGCCGGCGTGGATGCTTACGCTTGGTTTGGTTTGGTGGCGCCTGCAGGAACACCGAGCCCAATCCTTGAGCGACTCAATCAAGAAGTAAATAGCGTACTCAAAAGCAACGATGTGCAAGAACGCTTTGCTAGCTTAGGTGCGATTGCCGTGGGTGGAAGCGCCATCGAATTTGAACGTTATTTGCGCAATGACCTTGAAAAATGGGCGCGCATCGTGAAGCAACGCCACATCAAACCGGATTAATCATGTTGGATACTGCAGTCCCTGCACGCGGCCCATTGGCCGGCTTAAAAGTGCTCGATATCGCTACCATTATTGCTGCGCCCTCGGCCGCGGCCTTGTTGGCTGATTACGGCGCCGATGTACTCAAGCTCGAACTACCTGCTGGTGATGGCGCGCGCGGTTTTCCACCGTTTAAAGACGGTAAGCCACTGTGGTGGAAAGTCACGAATCGCGGCAAAAAATTTGCCACATTGGATTTACGCAAAGCTGAGGGCATTGCGTTACTCAAACGTTTGTTACCGCAATTTGATGTGTTAATCGAAAATTTTCGACCCGGTACCTTAGATGCTTGGGGCTTACCGAAAGACGTGTTGTGGTCGATACAACCGCGTTTGGTGATTTTACGTGCTACGGGTTTTGGACAAACTGGCCCCTATCGCGATCGTCCTGGCTTTGCGCGTATTTTTGAAGCCATGGGCGGACTCACCTACATCACCGGTGAACCCAACGGCGAACCCATGCACGCGGGCTACCCGATTGGCGATGCCGTTGGCGGCGTGTTTGGTGCATTGGGCATCATGACAGCGTTGTGGAAACGTGCGCGTGAGCCCAACGCGCCAGGTGAAGAAATTGATCTCTCGCTCACAGAAGCGACGCTCAAGCTACTCGATTTTCTCGCCATTGAACACGATCAATTGGGCAGCGTACGCGAGCGCAGCGGCAACGCCAATCAATACTCTGCCCCTGCCGCAGTATTTAAAACACGCGACGACCGTTGGGTCACACTCGCTGGTAGCACCAATGCGTTGTACGCCAATAATTGTCGCGCGATTGGTCGACCCGATCTCATCGACGATCCACGCTTTGCTAACAATGCGCAACGCGTACAAGCCATGCATGAACTCAACGCAATTTTTTCTGCGTGGTGTGCCACCCATACGCTTGAAGAAGTACTGCATGCGTTTGCGCAAGCGCAAGGCACCATCGCACCGATTTACTCCGTGGATCAAATTTTTGCGGATCCTCAAATGCAAGCGCGCGATGTACTCACTCGCGTCCCCGACAGCGATTTTGGTCAGGTACGTATGCAAAACGTGGTGCCTCGCTTTACCCATGACCCCGGTCATATTCGGCATAGTGGTGCCGCAATCGGCGCAGACAACCACGACGTGTGGGGGACGTTACTTGGCTTAGATGCTGCCGAATGCGCACGTCTCAAAGCTGCAGGGGTGATTTAAATGTCGGCGACCAACACATCACCCGCCCCATCAGGCAAAGGACCGCTGTCGGGCTTACGCATTATCGAGTTCGAGGGCATTGGCCCGGGTCCGTTTTGCGCCATGTGTTTGGCGGATTTAGGCGCTGATGTACTACTGATTGATCGGCCCAGCGAATCTGGCTTGGGGTTGGGTCGCGCGCGTTGGTATGACGTGATGATGCGTGGCCGTCGTTCAGTAACGCTTGATTTAAAAACCACCCAAGGTACCACCGCTGCATTGCAACTATTGTCGCGTGCTGATGCCTGTATTGAAGGGTTTCGACCTGGCGTGATGGAGCGTCTTGGCTTAGGGCCCGAGGTAGTGTTGGCGCGGAATCCACGTTTAGTGTACGGACGCATGACCGGCTGGGGACAAGCAGGGCCAATGGCAGCGCGCGCAGGTCATGACATCAACTACATCGCCTTATCCGGTGCGTTAGCTGCGATCGGTCGGCATGGCGAAGCACCGGTCGCTCCACTCAATTTAGTCGGTGACTTTGGTGGTGGTGGTTTGTTACTTGCATTTGGCATCACCTCGGCATTACTCGAAGCGCAACGCGCTGGTCGCGGTCAAGTGGTAGACGCGGCGATGGTTGAAGGTGCGTCGCTCTTAAGCGCCATGTTTCACGGCATGCTCGCGGCCAATCGATGGACAGAAGCGCGCGGTGTCAACGCCCTCGATTCGGGCGCGCCTTGGTATGACACCTACCGAACACAAGATGATCAATACGTTGCGATTGGTGCGATTGAATCAAAGTTCTACGCCGCCTTGTTACAAGGCTTAGGACTCGATACCACGCCATTACCTGCACAACACGATCGTGCGGGTTGGCCACAATTGCGTGCGGCATTTACCGCAGCCTTTGCATCACGCACACGCGCGCAATGGTGCGATATTTTTGATGGCACCGATGCCTGTGTCTCACCGGTACTCACTTGGACAGAAGCACGCGCGCATGCCCATATGCAAGCGCGTGAAAGTTTTGTTGAGGTGGGCGGCGTGCCACAACCCGCACCAGCGCCTCGGTTTTCACGCACCCCCAACGCCACCCCAACAAAACCACCAGAGCGTGGTGAAGGAGGCGCAGCCGCGCTACGCGATTGGGGTTTTAGTGCAGCAGAGATTGAACAACTACGTGCCCTCGGTTTGGGTACACAAGAAAGCACAGCATGAGCACAGACAAACATTCCGCCAATCCACAGCACGCGCCCTCACCTGCCGTCGGACCACTGCGTGGTTTGCGTGTGCTCGATATTTCTAATGTGATTGCTGGACCCTTCGCAGCCAGTCTGCTCGGTGATTTTGGTGCAGAGGTTTTAAAAGTTGAATTGCCCGCCGATGCCAATGGTCGTGGAGGTGATCCGTGTCGCGCCTTGCCCCCGCATCGCGATGGCAAACCGCTCATTTTTAAAGTCACCAATCGCAACAAAAAAGCCATCACTCTCGATTTACGTACGACAGAAGGTCAGGCGCTATTTAAGCAGTTGCTCCCGCGCTTTGATGTACTGATTGAAAACTATCGCCCCGGCACACTCGACCGTTGGGGCTTAGATAAACACACCCTATGGGGCCTACAACCCAAACTGACGATTCTGCGTTTGACCGGCTTTGGGCAAACCGGACCGTATAAAAATTTTCCTGGGTTTGCGCGTTTGTTTGAAGCGTATTCCGGATTTACGTATATCACCGGCACACGCGATGGTCCGCCCTTGCATCCGGGGTATCCGATCGGTGACCCGATCGCCGGGGTGTTTGGCGCTTTTGGCATCATGACCGCGTTGTATCACCGCTTACAACACCCAGACTCGCCCGGCCAAGAAATTGATCTCTCCGCCACCGAAGCGATGCTGAAATTATTAGAGGTGTTGCCCATCGAATATGATCAACTCGGGCAAATTCACGAACGCATTGGCAACGACAACGCCTATGTCGCACCCGCCAATGTGTTTCAGACGGGTGACCAACACTGGGTGACGTTTACCTGCGCAACGCAAAATATCTTCGAGCGCTTTATGCGTTTGATTGATCGCGCAGACTTGATCGATGATCCGCGTTTAAAAACCATGGCCATGCGTGTGGCGCATCGGCACGAAATGGATACGCTCGCCGCGCAATGGATCGCCGCCCGACCATTGCAAGAAGTGCTCGACAAACTCAATGACGTGGGCGTCTCGGTCGCGCCGGTCTACACCAACAAACAAATTGTTGAAGATCCGCATTTCATCGAACGCCAAGCGGTGATGGATGTGCCAGATGCCGACTTCGGTACCGTCAAAATGCCTGGGGTGGTACCGCGTTTATCTGGCACGCCTGGCGCTATCCACAGCAGCGGTCCGTCGCAAGGTGCACACAACGCGCAAGTGTATGGCGAATGGTTGGGCTTAACGCCCGCGCAAATCGAGGCGCTACGCGCAGCCGGTGCGATTTAAGGCGCACAGAATCGTTCACTGCGCAGCGTTCTGGCGGTAACATCACCGCTTGCGCCGCGTGGGTGGCGCGTTCGACTTGGAAGATTTTTGCCATGCTCTCGCGATTGATGCCACAACAAGGAAATTTTTTTACGCTGTTCAACGCGCACGCCGAACAAATTGTGATCGGCAGCCGCGAATTGGCACGCCTGTTTGCCGAATTTACAGACTTGGATGTACGTGCCAAAAACATCGATCGCGCTGAACACGCCGCCGACAAAATCACCCACGAAACCATTGCACTGCTACACAAAACATTTATTACTCCCATTGACCGAGAGCAAATACTGCAGCTCATCAACGGCATGGATGACATTCTCGATCTGATGCAAGACGTGGCCGAAGCTGTGGTGCTCTACGACGTACGCAAAGTGACCGCCGAAGCTACGCAGTTGGGCGAAATCAGCCAAATGTGTTGTGAGCGCGTCAAAATTGCCGTGGGGCTGCTACAAAACTTGCGTGAGCCTGCATCAATCCTTAAAACCTGCGAAGAAATTGATCGCCTCGAGTCTGATGCCGATCGTGTCATGCGCTCGGCAATGTCTAAATTGTTTCGTGACGAATCCGATATCAAACAACTCATCAAACTACGCACGATCTACGAGCAACTCGAGCTCATCACCGATCGCTGCGAAGATGTGGCGAACATCATCGAAGGCATCGTGTTAGAAAATAGCTGAGCCACGACCATGGCCGAATTTCATATCAGCCTAGGTATCGTCGTGTTACTGATTGTGGTGGCGCTGGCGTTTGATTTCATGAACGGCTTTCACGATGCGGCCAACTCAATCGCTACCGTGGTGTCAACGCGCGTGCTCAAACCGACCCATGCAGTCTTACTTGCAGCGTTTTTTAATTTTGTGGCGCTGTTTATTTTTAATTTAAAAGTCGCGACCACGATTGGCAGCGGCATCGTCGATCAAGGTATCGTCGATCAGTACGTTATTTTTGGCGCCTTGGTTGGTGCCATCACCTGGAACATTATTACTTGGTATTACGGTATACCGTCGTCGTCGTCCCATGCACTGATCGGCGGTTTGGTGGGTGCGGCGGTCGCCAAGGCCGGGACGTGGGCGTTGATTCCTGCAGGTATTCTTAAAACTGTCGCGTTTATTTTGGTCTCGCCTCTGTTGGGTTTTTTACTTGGTTCGCTGCTGATGTTATTGGTCGCTTGGGTCTTTGTACGTAGTACGCCCACCAAAGTGGATCGTTGGTTTCGACGGCTGCAGTTAGTGAGTGCATCCATGTATAGCCTTGGCCACGGTGGAAACGATGCACAAAAAACAGCTGGCATTATTTGGATGCTATTGATCGCTGCCGGATACACCAACGCCAAAGATCCGTTTCCCATGTGGATCGCAGCGCTGTGTTATCTCACCATCGGCTTGGGCACGCTGTTCGGTGGTTGGCGCATTGTCAAAACCATGGGGCAACGCATTACTAAATTAAAACCCGTGGGTGGATTTTGTGCCGAAACAGGTGGCGCCATCACGTTGTTTTTGGCCACAGCCTTAGGCATTCCGGTCTCGACCACACACACCATCACCGGTGCCATTGTGGGTGTGGGTTCGGCGCAAAGCGTCGCGGCTGTGCGTTGGGGAATCGCTGGCAACATCGTGTGGGCTTGGGTGTTGACGATTCCATGTACGGCATTTATCTCTGGCGCCGCTTGGTATCTTGGGCGTTTGCTACTCGCCAATCATTCGTGAGCGGCAATGTAAGGTGAGTCGGCGATGCCCCATGGGGGCGGTGTTTCCATACGAAACACTTGTCGCAAGTGCACCTCATCGGGTCCGTCACCAATGCGCATCAAACGCGCGTAAGACAACGCATAGTGGATCGGCGCGTCCTCTAGCCCGCCCATCGCACCAAACACTTGTATCGCTCGATCGGCAATTTGCTGCAGCATATTGGGTACTGCAATTTTCACCAACGAAACATCACGCCATGCGCCGTGATGGCCTTGCGCATCGAGCAACCACGCGCATTTGAGCGTGAGTAATTTTGCTTGCTCCAGCTCGACACGTGATTGTGCAATCCATCGTTGAATGGTGTCGTACTCCAACAAGGGACGACCAAAGGTTTTACGCTCTGCGGCACGCGCCAGCATCAATTCGATCAGCAACCCGGCAAGTCCGATCTGCCGCATGCAATGATGCACACGGGCAGGTCCCAATCGAATCTGCGCAATTTTGAAGCCATCACCTTCTTCACCCAAGCGATATTCCACCGGAACACGCACGCCATCAAAATCAATTTCACCAATCGGCGCGATGTGATCACGCAAGCCCATCCAGCGTAGCTCACGCACCAGTCGCACACCTGGTGTGTGCATCGGCACCATCACCACGCTGTGGCGACGTGTGCGTTCGGCATGCGTATCGGTCACTCCCATCAACATAATTTGCGTGCAATCCGGATGCGCTGCGCCCGTTGAAAACCATTTGCGACCGTGAATCACGTATTCATCGCCTTCGCGGGTGATGCGCGTTTCAATATTGGTGGCATCGGCACTCGCCACCGCGGGCTCGGTCATTCCAAAACAAGAACGCGTTGTTGCTTCAAGTAACGGTTGTAACCACTGCGCTTGCTGTTGCGGCGTGGCGCACGCTTGCAAGGTGATCATGTTAGGCACATCGGGGGCTTGGCAATTAAATACGAGGGGGGCCCAGGCTAATCGACCCATCTGTTCACAACAGGCGGCATATGCAAGGTTGGATAAACGCGTGCCGGGCGCGTCATCGGCCAACGCGGGCAAAGCAAGATTCCATAAACCCGCGGCCCGTGCTTTGGCCTGCAATGCAGGCAGAAATGTGGCAACACCTTCTTGCTGCACCACCGCAGCGTGCCATTCGCGATTGCGCGGCAAGACCTCGGCAGCAATAAACGCTTGCACACGGTGTGCGATGGCTTGATCGTTTGAATTGAATTCGAAATTCATGCTGCACCTCAGCGCAAAGGAGACTAAGGTGCATGGTAGTGGGTAGACACCGCTCGCAACCAAACCGTTCTGCAAGTGCAGGGACGGTTTCACAGAACGTCAGGTGTTGTTCTACGTTCGACCATCATTGGGAGCTTGGATATGTTTCGTTGGCGCGTTTATCTCTTCACGCTGTTGTCTGCGGTGTTTGCACACACTGCAATCGCACAAAATTTTCCGAGCAAACCGATTCGTATCGTGGTGCCGTTTCCTGCTGGCGGTGTAGTGGATATTTTGGCGCGTGCGGCAGCTGAAAGCATGAGCCCATTTCTTGGGCAAGCAGTGATTGTTGAAGCCAAGCCAGGGGCTGACTCCACCATTGGCACCGAAGACATGCTGCGACAGCCTGCGGATGGTTACACCTTGTTGATGGCCTCACCCAATATCGTCACGGTGCCGTTTTTAAGCCAACCCCCCAAATGGGATTACGCGCGCGATGTCCAAGGTGTGGCGTATGTCGCTTCCGTACCGAATGTGGCCGTGGTGCCAACCGCATTGGGCATTCACGACTTAAAAAGTTTTGTAGCGCTCGCACGCAGCAAACCGGGGGTGTTGAATTACGCCAATCCGGGTAACGGCACCTCGAATCATTTAGGTACCGAATTAATGATGCAAGTCACCGGCATTGAGCTCACCAAAGTGAATTACAAAGGTCAGCCTCCGTCGGTACCAGATCTATTAAATGGCAATGTGCAATTTAAATTGCTGACAATGTCGCTGGCAGTGCCGCATGTGCAATCGGGCAAATTACGTGCACTTGCCGTGGCCAGTGAAAAACGTACCAAAGCCTTACCCGACGTGCCCACATTTGCTGAAGCGGGTTTTCCTGAAGTGCGCGTCGTGCCTTGGTTTGGATTGGTTGCGCGTAAAGGGGTGCCACGCGAAGTGGTGCAACGATTAAACGATGCGGTACGCAAAGGGCTAGCGACCAGCGAAGCCATCACGCGCATTGAACGTGCCAACGGAGAAGTCGCGCCCGCGCTCAATGCCGATGAGTGGGAACGTTTTCTGGTTAGTGAATCGCAACGCTTTGGTGCGTTGATTCGTAGTCGCAACATCAAGGCTGAATAATCATGCGCGTGCATTTATCCCCTCTCATTGCCATCGCGTATTGTTTGCTGTGCGGCTCTGCGCTCGCGCAATTTCCATCCAAACCAGCGCGCTTGATTGTGCCGTTTGCCGCCGGTGGCATTGTCGACATCATTGCGCGACCGGTGGCCGAACAAATCGGTGCGCGCTGGGGACAACCGGTCTTGGTTGAAGCGCGTCCCGGCGCCAATGGCGCCATCGCTGC
>CAWUMP010000007.1:0-22772 GCA_963923385.1 uncultured bacterium
TTTTCTCTGAACTGAATCAAACGAACGCCACGCTGTAACGCGAGCTCGAGTCGTTGTAAAAATACCTGCTCACCCAATGCGCTCGCGGCAGTGATTGCGTAGATCGAGGGCAACTGCAGCGCGTTGATCACCGGCAAATTAGCATCCAACATGGGCGTAGGGAGTGGGTCTTCTATACGCTGCCACAACAGCTGTTGACCTTCGCGTGACTGCGGTTCACCTTGCCACGTCGTCACGCGAAAAAAATTTAAACGTACAGTGCCATGTGGATAAGTAAACACACGGGTGATCCACGGAAATGCGGTTTGCACATGAATACCTAATTCTTCGTGTAACTCACGTGCCAATGCTTGGCTTGCCGATTCACCCGCGTCGAGTTTACCGCCAGGAAATTCCCACCATCCGGCATAGACTTTTCCGGCAGGACGTTGCGCGAGCAAAAACGCGCCATCGGCTCGCAGCACGACAGCGGCAGCCACTTCGATGATCACATTACGCTTTGCGCGTGCCGCGCTTGGTCGAGGCAGATTGGGCTGCATGCCGCCCCGCCCAATCGCGCGCAAACTGAAAGGCCACGCGTCCGCTGCGCGAACCACGTTGTAACGCCCACTGTAATGCTTCCTCGTGCGCGGCAGTTACATTGCGTGCGATACATCCAAAATGTGTCAACCAATGGTTGACGATGTCTAGGTACTCATCCTGACTAAACGGATAAAAAGAGACCCACAAACCAAAGCGTTCAGAGAGCGAGATTTTTTCTTCGACAGTTTCACCTGGATGAATCTCATCGCCCACATACTTTGTGGCAAGATTTTCTTCCATGTACTCGGGCATCAAGTGCCGGCGGTTCGACGTTGCGTAAATTAATAAATGGTCTGACGTCGTCGAAATCGAACCATCTAGCGCGACCTTCAGCGCCTTGTAACCGGGCTCAGTCGCTTCAAAAGATAGATCATCGCAATACAACAAAAAACGTTCATCGCGACCATCAATTGCAGCGACAATCTGCGGCAAATCGACTAAGTCGGCTTTATCCACCTCGATTAAGCGCAACCCATCGCGGGCATATTTATTGAGTAAACCCTTCACCATCGAAGACTTACCTGTACCGCGCGCACCAGTTAACAACACATTGTTGGCGGGTTGACCTTGCACAAACTGTCGCGTGTTTTGTTCAACGCGTTTGATTTGTTCTTGGATGCCTTGCAAGTCAGCTAAACGCATCCGATGTACATGACGCACGGGCTCAAGCCAGCCACGCGCACCAAAACCCGCACCGCGCCGCCAACGAAACGCAATGCTTTGTTTCCAGTCGGTCTGCGCTGGTTGCTCGGGCAAAATTGCATCGAGCCGACGCAATAACGCGTCAAAGCGCGACAGAACTTCCGACAGTTCGACAGAGTTAGGTGCGGTATTCGGCATTGATCTTGACGTAATCGTAGGAAAAATCACAAGTCCATACAGTGGCACTGGCCGCGCCGCGGTGAAGCAACACACGCACCAATATTTCTGCTTTACGCATCAGCGTAACACCATCTTCTTCACGATACGTAGGGTGACGTCCACCCGCACTAGCCACTTGCACATCGTCTAAAAAAAGATCAACGCGTTGCGTGTCCAAATCCTCAACGCCTGCATATCCAATCGCGGCGAGGATGCGACCCAGATTAGGGTCAGATGCAAAAAACGCAGTCTTCACTAAAGGCGAGTGCGCAATGGCGTAAGCCACTTGACGACACTCGGCGCGATCGCGCCCACCTTCAACCTGCACAGTAATAAATTTTGTTGCACCTTCACCATCACGCACAATGGCCTGCGCCAACTGAATTGATACCTCACGAATCGCCCTACGTAAGGCGGCATAAGCTGTGGCCTGCGTGCGATCGATGCGGACGCCCGAAGCACCTGTTGCAATCAGCATCAACGCATCGTTCGTAGAGGTATCACCATCCACAGTGATTGCATTAAACGAGTCGTCTGCCGTTTCTTTCAGTAGCTCTTGAAGCAACGCGACAGGCACCTGTGCATCGGTGGCCACAAACCCCAGCATGGTGGCCATGTTGGGTTTAATCATGCCCGAACCCTTGGAGATTCCGGTCACTGTAATTTTTTTTCCGTGCACATCAATTTGACGCGACGCAGCCTTAGGCACGGTATCGGTGGTCATGATGGCCTGCGCGGCTTGCGCCCAATTGTCTGCGCGCAAATCAGCAACGGCCGCTGGTAATCCGGCCACGATCCGATCAGCCGGCAAGGGTTCAAGAATCACACCCGTTGAAAAAGGCAGTACCGCTTGCTGATCACAACCAATCAGCTTGGCTAGCGCAGCACACACCGCCGTTGCACGCTGCATTCCATCCGCACCGGTACCTGCATTGGCATTACCGGTATTCACAACCAGCGCCACTGGCGCGTGTGTTGAAGCCAAATGTTCGCGCGTCAGCACCACCGGCGCAGCGCAAAATCTATTTTTGGTAAAGACGCCGGCCACCGACGCGCCCGCATCGAGCTGCATCACCAGTAAATCGAGTCGCCCAGGTTTTTTAATTCCTGCTGCAGTGACACCCAATCGAATACCGTCGACTGGGTGCAGTTGGCTGGGGTCAGGTGGGGGTAAATGAACGGCCATCGCAAACAGGGAGAAGCAGTGGTAGTGAAAAAATTAAGTCAACTTGCCGTGGCACTGCTTGTATTTCTTCCCTGAGCCACACGGGCAAGGGTCATTACGCCCAACCTTCTCGCTGTAACGGATAAACGGTTGACCGCTGTTTGCGTCGCCTGCTTCGGGGGCCAACGGACCGTTTCCTTCAGCACCATCACCGACTGCGCTTTGCGGCGCCTGATGTTGATACGTGGCATGTTCAAGCGCAGATTTTTCTTCCGGTACCTGCAGGGCCTCTTCTGACTTGATCTGCACACCCATCAAGGTGCGTGTCACTTCATGCTTAACGGTTTCGAGCAATACACCAAACAACTCAAACGCTTCGCGTTTGTATTCTTGTTTGGGGTTTTTTTGCGCGTAGCCGCGCAAGTGGATACCTTGGCGTAAATGATCTAACGCAGCCAGGTGCTCGCGCCAATGGGTGTCAATGGCATGCAACATCACATGGCGTTCGTACTGCCGAAACGCCGCTTCTGCACCCGCTGGAATTTTTTCGGCATACGCTGTTCCAGCGTGCGAACAAACACGTTCAAACAACGCGTGCTCACCGAGCTCAGGCTCTTGATCTAACCACGCGCGTAGCGGCAGTTGTAAATGCAGCTCTGTGGCCAAGGCTTTGGTCAAGCCATCAATATCCCACTGTTCTTCGACGCTCTCGGGGGGGATGTGCGAAGCAAACATTTCTTGCAGTACACCCTCACGCAGAGCGGCAATACGGCCCGAGACATCGCTTGAATCGAGCAGTTCGTTGCGAAGCTCATAAATTGATTTGCGCTGATCGTTCGAGACGTCATCGTACTCAAGCAACTGCTTACGAATATCGAAGTTGCGTGCTTCAACCTTACGCTGCGCGCTTTCAATTGAACGCGTCACCATCGAATGCTCAATGGCCTCACCATCAGGCATTTTGAGCATTTGCATGATCTTGTTGATCCGTTCGCCAGCAAAAATGCGCAGTAATGGATCTTCAAGACACAGATAAAAGCGCGATGAACCCGGATCACCCTGACGACCAGAACGGCCGCGCAACTGGTTATCGACACGCCGCGATTCATGACGCTCGGTACCAATGATATGCAGACCACCCTCACGTATCACATGATCATGCAGTGCCTGCCATTCCTCACGCAGCTGCGTGATTTGTTGCGTACGTTGCGCCGCTTGCAAATTGGTATCAGCTTCGAGCAACTCGCATTGCTTTTCGACGTTACCACCCAACACAATGTCTGTCCCACGACCCGCCATATTGGTGGCGATGGTGATCATTTTAGGACGGCCTGCTTGCGCCACGATCTGCGCTTCATGCTCATGTTGTTTTGCGTTGAGCACTTGATGTGGAATTTTTGCGGTCTTCAACATCGATGAAAGCAACTCGGAGGCCTCAATCGATGTTGTACCCACCAGCACCGGCTGACCACGCGCATGACAGTCTTGAATGTCTGCGATGATGGCTTGATTTTTTTCGCGCGCTGAGCGATAAACCAAATCTAAGCGGTCTTGTCGTACCATCGGTCGATGGGTGGGGATCACCACGGTTTCTAGGCCATAGATTTCCTGAAACTCATAGGCTTCCGTATCCGCCGTGCCAGTCATGCCAGAGAGCTTGCCGTACATGCGGAAATAATTCTGAAAAGTGATCGATGCCAGGGTTTGATTTTCGCTTTGGATCGCCACATTTTCTTTGGCTTCTACCGCTTGATGTAATCCATCAGACCAGCGGCGGCCTTGCATCAGACGCCCAGTGAATTCATCCACGATGATGACTTCACCACCTTGCACCACATAGTGTTGATCGAGATTGAATAAATACTTTGCGCGCAGCGCTGCGTACAAATGATGGACCAAGTGGATATTGGCCGGCTCATATAAGCTCGCGCCCGCAGGCAAGATGCCCAACCGCGCAAGCACCTCTTCGGCGTGCGCATGACCGCTTTCAGAGAGCGTAATTTGTTGGTTCTTTTCGTCGACCCAAAAATCGCCCTCTGCATTTTCCTCAGGCTGACGCTTGAGCATCGGCGCGACTTGATTCATCCGCTGATATACCTCAGTGCGATCTTCAGCCTGACCAGAAATAATCAGCGGCGTGCGTGCCTCGTCAATTAAGATCGAATCCACTTCGTCAACGATGGCGAAGTTGAGGCCGCGTTGATAACGATCAGCAACCTGCATCGCCATGTTGTCGCGCAGATAATCAAATCCAAATTCGTTATTGGTGCCATACGTGATGTCCGCTGCATAGGCGGCGCGTTTGGTTTCGGGCTCGTACTGCGAAAGATTCACGCCCACAGTTAATCCAAGAAAACCGTACAAGCGCCCCATCCATTGGGCATCGCGCTGCGCCAAGTAATCATTCACCGTGACCACATGCACACCGCGTCCAGTCAGCGCATTGAGATAAGCGGGCAAGGTGGCCACAAGGGTCTTACCTTCGCCGGTGCGCATTTCAGCAATCTTGCCGTAATGCAAGACCATGCCACCAACCAACTGCATATCGAAGTGGCGCATTTTTAATACGCGCTTACTTCCCTCACGCACGACCGCAAA
The DNA here is from genome assembly GCA_963923385.1 of uncultured bacterium. Lineage (GTDB taxonomy): Bacteria > Pseudomonadota > Gammaproteobacteria > Burkholderiales > SG8-39 > SZAS-79. The sequence goes on from CAWUMP010000007.1 coordinate 5,207, forward strand.
TGCTTCGGGCAACAACGCATCGAGTGTCTCGCCTTGTTGCAAACGCGCACGGAACGCATCGGTCATAGCACGCAAATCAGCATCGCTCAATTGCTGCAACTCGGGCTCGAGTGCATTGATGCGCGTCACCACGCGGCCATACTGCTTGAGCAGTCGCTGATTACGGCTGCCGAAGATAGAGGTTAGAAACTGGGAGATCATGCGTACCAGGAAAGGCTGCGTCGAGCGCAGTCAAACAATGACATCAAGGATGCCATTTCGATAAAGAATCAATATTTTAGCACGCCGCATCGATCCACCGGCGGTCCGCATCAGCCACCGCAACGCGGAGAATCGTTTTCAGGTGGCTGTGTGTTAGCGGCCGCGGGCCTGGGGTTTTTGCGCTGACTGTCCGTTCGAAGCAAACAAGAAACGGCCAGGGTTCTGCGCGGCGCCGTGGTAGCGCACCTCAAAATGCAAGTGCGGACCCGTGGAACGTCCGGTCGAGCCCACCTCAGCAATTTTGCGACCACGCTTTAGCACCTCACCCTCTTTGACGAGGATTTTTGAGCAATGTGCGTAACGCGTCACCAGTTCGTTGCCGTGATCGATGTCGATCATCATGCCGTATTGCGGATGCACCCCTGCAAACGTCACGACCCCACCCGCGGCGGCAACAATTGGGGTGCCGGTTTCAGCAATAAAGTCGATGCCTTCGTGCATGGCATGCTGACCAGTAAAGGGATCGATACGCATGCCGTAACTTGACGCGGAAAAGGTGGAATCCACCGGCAACATCGTCGGCAACAGCTTTTTCTTGACCGCTTGTTCAAATAGCTGCGCTTCCAAGACACCCAAGATTTCGGTGCGGTTTTCCATCTGTTGAGATAATTTCTCTAGGCGTTCGCTGAACTCGGTGAGACTCAGATCACGCGGTTCACGTTGCACACTCGCTGGGCCGCCCATGCCTGGGGTTTCGTTAAAACGAAAATCCTGCGCTCGCATTCCAGCGAGACCAGACAAGCGTTCACCGAGGGCATCCAGGCGCGTTACCTGCGCTTGGATCTCGCCTAATTTGATCGCCATGGCATTGAGGTTTTGCTGTACAAACGCACGCGAGCGTTCGTTTTCGGACTGATGGACGGCTTCAACAATTTGGTAAAGCACCGGGATTTTGAATTCCGTTGCCAAGCGCAGCGTGACCCAATATAGGCCGCTGGTCATCATCAGCAGCAAAAACGATGTGCCGACAAGCGAGAGCACCAAGTGCCTGCCCGACAGCGTTAACGTTCTGGCTTTTGCCAGACGGTCAGAGATCACAATAATATGCATGTCCTGCTCCCTTTAGACTACAGCCCATGCGTCCGTTAAAACTAGGCTCATTTTTGTCGGCGGAGTCGGCCTTACAACCGCTCATCGACAAAGCCAGAGAAATCGATTCTCTTGCCACCGAATGCGCCGCATTTCTCGGACCGCAAGCCGGTCAGGCGCGGGTGGCAAATTTTAAAGACGGGAAGCTGGTCATCCTCGCACCCAATGGGGCCAGTGCCGCTAAGCTCAAAATGCGCTTGGAAAGCCTGCAGCAGCACCTCGTGGCGCGAGGCGCGAAGGTTAATTCAGTTCAGGTCCGCGTGCAACCCGAAGAATTGCGTCCGGCACCCCAGAATTCCATCCCGGAGCGAGCGCTCACAACAAGCAATATCAATGACTTAAAGGATCTTAGGAGCAATTTAGCAGACTCCCCGCTTGGGCTCGCTTTAGATCGTTTACTTTCTAGATATCGACGCTGATCGTTTATTCACACCTTTGCGTCCTCAAGCGGACGGTCGCCAGCGCAGGATCTAAGCTACGACAGGCTCGCCCAAAATCCCGGCCGGAGCGGCTTGGCTAGGAGACTCGAAGGTCACGATCTCCCATGCGGCTTGCGCCGCTAACACCGCGCGCAAGAGCTGATTGTTCAATGCATGGCCCGACTTATGCGCGCTAAAGGCACCAAGAATTGGGTGGCCGATGAGATAGAGATCGCCAATCGCATCGAGCACCTTGTGTCGGATGAACTCATCAGTAAAGCGCAGCCCTTCACTATTTAGGACGCGATATTCATCCAACACCACAGCGTTGTCTAAACCACCGCCCAAAGCCAAACCATGTTCGCGCAGGTTTTCGACGTCCTGCATAAAACCAAAGGTGCGGGCCCGAGCGATCTCTTTCATATAAGAGGTCTGGGCAAAATCGATAGTCACCGACTGCGCTGAGCGGTCTATGACTGGATGATCAAAGGCGATCGAAAACGCCAACCGATAGCCATTGTGCGGTTCTAAACGCGCCCACTTGTCGCCATCGCGTACTTCAATGGGGCTGTTAATCCGAATAAAACGTTTGGGGGCAGCTTGAACTTCAATGCCTGCGCCTTGGAGCAAGAACACAAATGGCGCGGCGCTACCGTCCATAATGGGCACTTCCGGCCCATCAATGTCGATGTAAGCGTTGTCGATCCCTAGGCCGGCAAGGGCCGACATGAGGTGTTCGACCGTATACACACGCGCTTCACCTTGCACCAAACACGAGGACAAGCGCGTTTCGCCGACATGGAGCGCTTTTGCGGGCACGTCGACGACAGGATCTAAATCAACCCGCCGAAACACAATACCGGTGTCGGTCTGCGCGGGACGAATCAACAAACGCACTTTACGGCCGGTATGTAACCCGACACCTGTGGCTTGAATCGACGTTTTGATTGTGCGTTGGCAAAGCATGATGAGTGAATTTTATCGCAGCAAGCTATTTATTGCACCGCAATTGAAGTCCGTCCACATCACTTCAAACAAAGAACAACGCGCGCCACCGTCCCCGGCAAGGGTTGGGGGTGGCGCGCGCTACAACTGACGAACGATTAGTCAGCCTGCTTACGTAAGAACGCGGGAATGTCGTAGGTATCCATCCCGTTTTGTTCCATCGCTGCAACTTGAGAGGCGCGATTACGACGAATCCCACGCGTAGCTTCTTCCATTGGCTGCGGATCCGCGACGGGGTGAGTCATCATCACCGGTTGATTGTCGGTGCCTGTGCGTTGCGTCACCACCAATTGTGGCTTGGGTTGGCGAATGGCTAATGGCGATCCTAAGCCGGTGGCAACCACCGTGACGCGTAAGTCATCGCCCATATTTTCGTCATACACCGCACCAAAGATAATGGTCGCATCCTCCGCAGCAAAACTACGCACCGTATTCATCACCGCCTTGACCTCACCATGCTTCAAGCTCGAGCGTGTCGCGGTGATATTCACCAACACACCGCGCGCACCCGACAGGCTGACACCCTCGAGCAGCGGGCTAGCAATCGCTTGTTCTGCCGCTATCCGCGCGCGATCCATCCCGGACATTTGGGCGGCCCCCATCATGGCCATGCCTTGTTCAGACATCACCGTGCGTACGTCTTGAAAGTCAACGTTAATGAGACCAGGGCAGTTGATGATTTCTGCAATGCCCGCGACGGCGTTATTCAACACATCATCGGCCGCACGAAAGGCCTCATCCATAGTGACATCTTCGCCGAGTACTTCTTCTAGCTTGTCGTTAAGAATCACAATCAGCGAATCAACTTGCTGGGCGAGCTCTTCTACACCGGCCTCGGCTAAGCGCATGCGTTTACTGCCTTCGAATGAAAAAGGCTTGGTCACGACCGCCACCGTCAGTACGCCCATTTCGCGCGCCACTTGTGCAACCACGGGTGCGGCACCCGTGCCGGTACCTCCGCCCATGCCGGCCGTGATAAACACCATATGCGAGCCTTCGAGCAATTCGCGTATGCGGTCGCGATCAGCCATCGCAACTTCACGCGCGTGTTCTGGACGCGCGCCCGCACCCAAACCCGATTCACCGATCTGTATCAAGCTACGCGCTTGATTACGCCCAAGCACCTGCGCATCGGTGTTGATGGCAATGAAATCCACACCCTCCACGCCTTTGGTGATCATGTGGTTGACGGCATTACCGCCAGCGCCACCCACACCGACCACCTTGATGATGGGTCCAGTTTCTTGGCTGTCTACGATTTCAAACATGTTGTGATCTCCTTGCCGGTTGAACAAAAAACAGACGACTTAAAAAAATTCATGCTGCATTTGATGAGCGACACAAAAAGTATGTCGCCATCGCTGTACTTCAAAAATTTCGCTGAAACCAATCACGCATACGCGTCACCACCGCACCCACCGATCCGGTTTGACGCATGATCGCGCCCTGTTGAACTTGGCTCGCGCCCTCAAGCAGCAAACCCATTGCAGTGGCATAGCGTGGGTTACGCACCACATCAGCTAAACCGCCACTGTATTTGGGCATCCCCACACGCACGGGCATATGAAAAATTTCTTCTCCAAGCTCGACCATGCCTTGCATGATCGATGAACCGCCAGTAAGGACGATTCCCGAGGACAACAACTCTTCAAAGCCCGATTCACGCAGGACTTGTTGAATCATCTGAAACATTTCTTCTGCACGCGGTTCAATCACTTCAGCCAAGGTTTGACGCGACATCATGCGCGGGGCACGATCTCCAATACCCGGCACTTCAACCATCTCGCCTGCATCGGCCAATTGACGTAACGCCACACCGTGACGAATCTTGATCAGCTCGGCCTCTGGCGTGGGCGTACGTAATGCCATGGCAATATCGTTGGTGATTTGGTCGCCAGCAATTGGTACCACTGCAGTGTGTCGAATTGCGCCATGCGTAAAGATGGCAATGTCCGTGGTCCCACCACCGATATCGACCAAACACACACCAAGATCTTTTTCATCCTCAGAGAGCACCGCACGCGCGGAAGCCAAGGGTTGCAAGATCAAATCATTGACCTCAAGACCGCAGCGACGCACGCATTTCACGATGTTTTGTGCAGCGGCTACCGCACCAGTCACGATATGTACTTTCACTTCAAGCCGAACGCCTGACATACCAATCGGCTCGCGTACATCTTCTTGTCCATCGACAATAAATTCTTGACGTAACACATGCAGCACTTGCTGATCGGTTGGAATATTCACCGCTTTGGCGGTTTCAATCACACGCTCCACATCAAAACCTGAAACTTCGCGGTCTTTAATCGGCACCATGCCAGTGGAGTTAAAACTACGAATGTGACTGCCTGCAATTCCGGTAAACACGGCAGTAATTTTTCGATCGGCCATTAACTCGGCCTCTTCTAGCGCGCGTTGAACCGCCAGCACGGTCGATTCAATATTGACGACCACGCCTTTTTTAAGCCCTTTCGATTCATGGCTGCCTAACCCAAGCACCTCAAGTCCACCATCGGGCAACACTTCTGCAACGAGCGCCACCACCTTGGAGGTCCCAATATCTAAGCCCACGATCAGGTTTTTTGTTTCCTTAGCCATACATCACTCCCTTACCCCTTACCTTTTTGCGCATCCGTTTGTTCATGCACCGGAATGCGTAGCGCAAACCCGTTGGGGTAGCGCAAATCAACGTACTGATGTTGGCGCGCAATGCGCCCCAACGTGAGTGGATAGGCCGCCACAAAGCGGTGTAATCGCGCTTCGGCTGTGTCATTTGCTAAATCGCGACCTAACTCAATGTTTAAGCCATTACTCAAGCGCAATTGCCACGAAAATCGCGGCGTGAGTACCACGCGTTCGAGGGTGGCGTTGAGTGGTTGCACCATGTGCGAAAAACGCCGAAATTGACGCGTTACTTCTGCCTCTGATCCAGCGGGGCCAGCAAACATCGGTAAACGCTGATCGGTGGTTCCGGGAAAACGTTCACCATAAATATTCACCAATCCCAAATCACCCCACCGCGCAAAAGCCACATGCTCTTCTAAACGCACTTCCACACGATCTGGCCAAATACGGCGCACACTGGCGCGACGCACCCAAGGTAAAGCTTCCATACCTGCACGAATCTCATCCATTTCGGCCGAAAAGAAATTTCCGTTCACGCGCCCATCGACCGCTGTTTCTAGGGCCTCGCGATCGGCATGCGCGTGCTGTCCGATGACCGTTACCTCACGCACCGGAAATAATGGCGAGAGCCATAACATGCGCGCAATCACCAGCGACGCAATGCAGACAGCCAGCAGATACAAGATGGCAGCGGCAATATTGAGTGCGCGCGGGTTATCCCACATGGCGCGCTTTCGCTAATTCAAGAATTCGCAAGCACAGTTGCGCGTAAGACAACCCAAATGCGCGTGCAGCCATCGGCACCAACGAATGGTCTGTCATTCCAGGTGCAGTATTCACTTCGAGCAACCATGGATCGCCTGCTGCATCGAGCATTAAATCGACGCGTCCCCAACCATAACAACCTAAGGCGGCAAATGCGCGTAGGCACAAGGCTTGAATTTTTTCTTCAGCGGGCGCAGGTAGCCCGCAAGGAATCACATACTTTGTATCGTCTGCCACATACTTGGCCTCGTAATCGTAAAACGCACGCTGCGTTTCTAGACGAATTAAGGGCAACGCCGTGTGACCCAAAATACCTGCGGTTAATTCAGTACCGACGATGCAACGTTCAGCAATGACGACTGGATCGTACTTTGCAGCCAGCGTGTAGGCCGCGCTTAAGGCGGTCACGTCATGCACCTTACTCATGCCAATCGATGAGCCTTCCGAAGCCGGCTTCACCATGATGGGAAACCCCAGTTGCGCGGCGACCGCATGCAGGTCGGTGTCGGGTTGCAGCAAAACAAACGCCGGCGTGGGCAGGCCTTGCGCCAGCCACACTTGTTTGCTGCGCAGCTTATCCATGGCTAACGCTGAACCCAACACACCACTGCCGGTGTAGGGCACACCCAGCACTTCAAGGGCACCTTGCACGGTACCGTCTTCACCAAAGCGTCCATGTAACGCAATAAAGGCGCAATCCACCTGCGCCGCGATCAACGTATCCCAGGCTTGCTCTGCTGGATCAAACGCGATCGCTTCAACGCCTGACGCAAGTAACGCGTTCAATACCATCTGACCGCTTTTTAACGAGACGGGTCGCTCAGCGGATGTCCCGCCCATCAGCACGACCACTTTGCCAAGATCCTTCACAGTACGCATGTGCGCACCTCACCCAACAAACGCACTTCGGGCTGTAATGCCACACCCGTTTTTTCGTGCACCGTATTGCGTGCACTGTGTATGAGCCACTCGATATCAGCTGCCGAACCCAAGCCCTTTGGGTTGACGATGAAATTGGCATGTTTTTCTGAAATGCGCGCACCACCACGCACCAAGCCTTTGAGACCGCACTGTTCAATCAAGCGCGCAGCGTGATCTCCGGGGGGGTTACGAAACACACTGCCTGCGTTCGGCAGTTGCAAGGGTTGTGTGGCGATGCGCTGTTGTAATAACGCTTTAATTTTTGCACGCGATGCCAGACCATCACCGTGCGCCAAATTTAATACCGCCGCGGTAAACCACACTGCCGTATCGGGCTGCGTATCGCGTAATTGGCAATGCCGATAACCGATATCAAACGCCTGTGGTGTATGCCAGCGCAGCACACCTAGACGATCAATCGTTTGTACCTGCTCAACAATCGACCAAGTGTCTGCGCCATAACAACCCGCGTTCATGGCCAACGCGCCGCCAAACGTACCAGGAATGCCAGCTAAGAATTCAGCCCCAACACGATCATGTAATGCTGCAAAACGCGCAACCTTGGGACTGGCTGCACCAGCAGGTACCCACACACGTTCGTGACGAATCACCGGATGCAATCCAGCGGCATGCATCAACACCACCACACCCGCGATCCCACCATCACGCACGAGTGTGTTACTACCCAATCCAATAAACGTCACTGGCGTAGATACAGGCAATTGCCTCAGCATCGCGCTAAGATCATCGATGTCGGTGGGTACATACATGCGCTCGGCCGCCCCACCTGTACGCCAACTCACATGCCGTGCCATCGGTTCGTTCTGTAACCAAGCACCACGCAACGGCGTACTCCAACGTGCGGGCTCAAATAAATCCATCGGGCTCACGCGCCTCCCGTGAGTTGTGCTGGTATAGCGCCAATCGATCCCGCACCCATCGTCAACACAACGTCGGTGTCTTGCACCACGCGTTGAATCGCTGCAGGCATCTGGGCGATTTCCTCCACAAACACCGGTTCAACCTTGCCAGCCACGCGCACCGCGCGAGCCAAGGCTCGACCATCCGCAGCCACAATCGGTGCTTCACCTGCGGCATACACTTCGGCTAACACCAAGGCGTCGGCACGCGAGAGCACAGACACAAAATCTTCAAATAAATCACGTGTGCGCGTATAGCGATGCGGCTGAAACGCCAGCACGATACGTCGACCAGGAAACGCACCACGTGCCGCTTCGAGCGTAGCGGCCATTTCAGCAGGATGATGACCGTAGTCATCCACCAAGGTGTAACTACCTTGCGTGAGCTTCACCTCGCCATAGCGTTGAAAACGTCGCCCCACACCACGAAATTCTTTTAACGCTTTTTGGATTGCTGCATCTGGAATTCCCAATTCAGTCGCTACCGCAATCGCCGCAAGGGCGTTCAGCACATTGTGTTGACCAGGCAAATTGAGACGCACAGGCAACGGCGCGGCCTGTTCGCGTAAGGCCGTAAATTGCATTGCACCTTGGGCATGTGTCACGTCGATCGCACGCACCATGGCTTCAGGAGCCAAGCCATAGCTCACAATCGGTTTAGATACAAACGGTAAAATCTCGCGCACGTTGGCATCGTCGATACACAACACCGCGCTCCCGTAAAACGGCAGGTTTTGTAGAAACTGCACAAACGCTTGCTTGAGTCGCGCGAAGTCGTGTTGATACGTATCCATGTGATCGGCGTCGATATTTGTCACGACAGCAATCACCGGTTGTAAATGTAAAAACGAGGCATCAGATTCATCCGCCTCGACCACGATGAACTCACCCTGCCCAAGCCGCGCGTTCGAGGCGGCGCTATTTAAACGTCCACCAATCACGAACGTTGGATCGATTCCGCCTTCAGCGAGCACACTTGCAATCAAACTCGTTGTGGTGGTTTTGCCGTGCGTACCGGCGATCGCAATGCCCCGCTTCAAACGCATCAGTTCTGCCAGCATCAACGCGCGTGGCACGACCGGTACGCGTTGTGCACGCGCCGCGATGACTTCTGGATTATTGCCTTGTACAGCCGTTGAAACCACCACTGCATCGGCTTGCGTGACATGCGCAGCATCGTGGCCCATCGCAATGTTTGCACCCAAGGCTTGCAAGCGACGCGTCGCGGCATTTGCATTTAAATCAGAGCCACTGACTTGGTAGCCCAGGTTAATGAGTACCTCGGCAATCCCGCTCATCCCCGAGCCACCAATGCCCACAAAATGAATGCGCCGCACTTTGTGTTTCATGCGCGCTCCTTCATGAGTTGCATGCAAGCTTGCGCGACATCGCGTGTGGCATTGGGCTGACCAAGACCACGAGCGCGTTGCGCCATTTGCAATAATTGCGTGCGATTTAAACCAGACAGGTACGCAGCCAAACGCGTTGGCGTGAGCTCGGACTGGGCAATACATTGCGCGGCACCCGCATCGACCAGATACTTGGCGTTGGCCGTTTGATGGTCATCGACCGCATGTGGAAAGGGCACAAATAACGCGGGTACACCGGCCGCAGCAAGCTCTGACACGGTGAGTGCACCTGCGCGACAAATCACCAAATCGGCGTGCGCATACGCCGTCGCCATCTCATCAATAAACGCAACACAGGTAGCTTGCACACCAGCGTGCGCGTAGTTGGCTTGCAGTTGCGCAAGATGCCGCTCACCCGATTGATGCACGACCACCGGTCGTTGCGTGGGCGCGAGTAACGCCAATCCCTGCGGCACGATCGTGTTCAGTGCTTGTGCACCGAGGCTACCACCTAACACCAAAATATTCAGCGGGCCATTGCGCGCTGCATAACGCACGTCCGGTGCAGCTAATGTAGTAATCGCTGCCCGTACAGGATTACCAGTACACAGCGCGCGTTGGATAGCGTTTGGAAACGCCACCATCACGCAATCAGCAACATGCGCTAACAACCGATTGGTTAATCCAGCCACTGAATTTTGTTCATGTACAGCCAGTGGGCGATTCAGCAATGAGGCCATCATGCCGCCCGGAAAGGCCACATAACCACCCATGCCTAACACCACATCGGGTTGCACACGTAACAGGACGCGCGCACTTTGCCAAAAGGCAAGTAACAAGCGCGTCGGTAATAACAATGCAGCAAGTAACCCCTGACCGCGTGCCGCCACTGCACGCACCCACGCCATTTCAAATCCATGCGGCGGAACCAATCGCGATTCCATCGCCCCTGGTACCCCCATCCACACGACGCGCCATCCTTGCTCACGCAAAAATTGCGCAACGGCCAATCCAGGAAACACATGTCCGCCAGTGCCACCCGCCATGATCATGATTGTGGGCGTGCTCGTGGTCATACGGATAAGCCTCGAGAGATCTGTCGAGTTTCCCAATCGATGCGCAACAAAATAGCGAGCGCCACACAATTCACCACTAAGCTCGAACCGCCAAAACTCATCAGCGGTAAGGTCAATCCTTTGGTAGGTAACAAACCGACGTTGACCCCCATGTTGATCAGCGTTTGAAAACCGATCCACATCCCAATACCCTGCGCAGTCAACGCAGCAAAAAAACGCTCTTGCAATGCCGCTTGTCGGCCGATGGCAAAAGCACGAAACACAAGCCACACAAACAATCCCATCACGACAGCCACACCGGCAAAGCCCAATTCCTCTGCAATCACCGCCAGCAGAAAATCGGTATGCGCTTCAGGTAAGTAATGTAATTTCTCAACACTTGCACCCAAACCAACACCCAACCATTCGCCACGTCCAAAGGCAATGAGCGCGTGCGATAACTGATAGCCCTTGCCATAGGCATCCGACCACGGATCCATAAAACCAAAAATGCGCTGCATACGATAAGGTGAAGACACCACCAAGCCGACACAGCCAACACCCAACATCACCAGCAGCGCAGCAAAATGTCGACCGTTCATTCCACCCATAAACAAAATGCCAAACGTGGTGACTGCAATCACCACCAACGCGCCAAAATCTGGCTCGCGCAACAATAGCCAAGACACACCAAGCATCACGCCAAGCATCGGCAATAAACCGCGCTTAAAGCTTTTCATCACCGCGTTTTTTCGGACGGTGTAGTCAGCCGCATACAGCACGACCGCGAGCTTCATCAGCTCGGAGGGTTGCACTTTAAACACCACCAAATTAATCCAACGCCGCGCGCCATTGGCATCGTGACTCACCCCAGGAATCAACACCAACACCAGTAGCGCCATCCCCCCCATAAAAAACCAAGGGGCGCCTTGTTGCCAAAAACGAATTGGCACCATAAACACGAGCATCGCGCATACCAACGCGATAGTTAAAAACGCACTTTGTCGGATCAGATAAAACGCTGCGTTATGTCCGGTGGCACGCGCAGCCTCTGCCGTTGCAATTGATGAGGAGTACACCATCAACAAACCAATGCTCACCAACAACAACGCCGCCCAAGCCAACGAACGATCGTATTCAGCGTGAGGTACATTGGCAGCGAATGTGTAACTAGCCACGTGACACCTCTAACGCATGCACAGCAGCCGTGAATGCTTCGCCGCGATGTTTGTAATCTCGGAACATGTCAAAACTCGCGCAGGCAGGCGAGAGCAGTACGGCATCGCCGGCTTGTGCGAGTTGTGCAGCCCTTGATACCGCTTGAGCCATGGTGGCGCAATGAATGAGCGGCACATCCGAGCCTGCTAACGCGTGCGCTATTTTTGGCGCATCTGTACCAATCAGCACTACCGCACGCGCCCAATCTTGTACCGGTTGACGTAGCGGAGAAAAATCTTGCCCCTTCCCTTCACCACCCGCAATCAACACAACGCGTCGAGCCAATCCTTGTAACGCCGCTAAGGTGGCGCCGACATTGGTACCCTTTGAATCGTCAAACCACTCCACGCCATTGCGTGATGCGATGCGCGCCAATCGATGTGCCAAGCCCCGAAAACTCGGCAAGGCCTGCAGCGCTTGATTGCGTGACACACCCAGCTGCTGCGCCAAGGCCAACGCTGCCATGACATTGGCTGCGTTATGTTCACCATGGATCGGCAAATCGGCACAAGCAACGAATGGCGTTGCACCCTGCGCCAACCAACGTTGTCCATCGTGGTCAATCAGTCCGTAGTCCTCGGCATGCTTGGGTGCACCGATTCCAAAACTAATTCGCTTATGCTCAAGCTGCGTCATCGCGACAACGGTTGCATCTTCGCGGTTCACAATCTGTAAGCCTGCACCATCAAAAATGCGCGCTTTCGCCTCAGCATATGCATGCATATCTGGATAGCGATCCAAATGATCTTCTGTCACGTTCAACACCACGGCTGCATCCGGACACAAGGTCCAGGTGGTTTCGAGTTGGTAGCTCGACAGCTCTAACACCCACGCTTGCGGCATGACCCCAGAAACAACGCGCCGCAACAGCGCGTCCAACACAGCGGGTCCAATGTTGCCGGCCACCTCGACATCCACTTGGTTTTCACGTAACAAATGACCCGTCAGTGCAGTGACCGTGGTCTTGCCGTTGGTGCCCGTAATGGCCGCCATCGGTGCACGGCCGTAGTGCGATAAGGCCCAAGCAAATAATTCAAACTCACCCACAATCGGTACGCCCTGCGCGATTGCAGCTCGAACTACTGGGGTTTCTAAAGACAACCCTGGGCTCACACACAACAGCGTGATGTCACGCAAATGCCCAGGTGAAAATTCACCGCAGTGAATCTGCGCATGCTGGAGCGTTTGCTGTGCTTTAGCGAGGTTGGGGGGTGCGCGACGTGTATCCAACAGTCGAACGTGCGCGCCTTCGTGTTCGGCCCAACGCGCCATGGATAATCCCGAATCCCCCAAACCCAGTACCAAAATGTGCGCACCCGCCAACGTGCGTGGCTCGGGTCGCACTAAGGTTTGAAAGATGGCTTCGCGCATGCTCATCGTAACTTCAGCGTAGATAAGCCAAACAACACCAACACCATGGTGATGATCCAAAAACGAATCACCACTTGCGATTCTTTCCACCCTTCCAGCTCATAGTGATGATGTAACGGCGCCATTCTGAAAATGCGCTTACCGCCGGTCGCTTTGAAGTAAAAGACCTGCAGCATCACCGACAGCGTTTCGGCTACAAACACACCGCCCATAATGAACAGCACGATTTCCTGACGCACAATCACCGCAATCGTGCCTAACGCTGCACCTAAGGCCAGCGCACCCACATCCCCCATAAACACTTCGGCTGGGTAGGCGTTGAACCACAAAAATCCTAACCCTGCGCCTGCCAACGCACCACAAAACACCAACAACTCACCCGCTCCGGGGATGTACGGCAAGCCCAAGTATTTCGAAAAGACCGAGTGCCCGGCCACATATGCAAACAAACCGAGCGCACTACCAATCATGACGATCGGCATGATGGCCAAGCCATCTAAACCATCGGTCAGATTGACTGCGTTTGAAGTGCCCACAATCACAAAATAAGTCAGCACCATGAAACCAAACACACCCAATGGATAGGTCACATGCTTAAAAAACGGCACGATCAGTTCATTGAGTGCCGGCATATCAGTGCCACTCCACGCAAGGTAAGCAGCAGCGGCTAAACCAAACATCGATTGCCAAAAAAACTTAGCGCGTGCAGACAAGCCCTTAGGATTGCGATGCACGATCTTGCGGTAATCATCGACCCAACCAATCGCACCAAACGCCAATGTCACCAACAACACCACCCACATAAAGCGGTTGGTTAAATCGCCCCACAGCAACGTCGTAAATCCAATCGAAATCAAGATCAACGCGCCACCCATCGTGGGTGTACCAGCTTTCGATAAATGGGTTTGTGGGCCGTCATCACGCACCGACTGACCGATCTTGTAGGCCGTGAGTTTGCGAATCAGTAGCGGCCCAAAAAATAACGACACCGCCAACGCCGTCAAACATGCCAACACCGCACGCAGCGTGATGTAATTAAAGACGTTAAATAAACGGACTTCACGCGCCAACCATTGTGCGAGTTCGAGCAGCATCTCAGTGCACCTCCAAAGCCGCAGGCGCGCACAAGGCTTGCACCACACGTTCCATTTGCATAAAACGCGAGCCCTTCACCAACAGCGTGGTGTGTGCGTTCAGTTCGTGTTGCACATACGCCAACAAATCCTCAAGCGCGCCAAAATGGCGTGCACCCTCGCCAAATGCAGCAACGCTATGCGCGGTGGATTCGCCTAACGCTAATAACATTTGCACGCCGCGATCGCGTGCATAGCGACCGACTTCGGCATGAAAATCTGCGCCCTGCTCACCGACCTCACCCATATCACCTAACACCAATACGGTGTGATTTGGATTGGTCATCAACACATCAATCGCCGCACGCACAGAATCGGGGTTGGCGTTATAGGTATCGTCGATCACCGTGGCACCACCGCGAGCAGATTTGACTTGCAAGCGACCTGCGTAAGCTTGAAACGCATTGAGCCCCGCGCCAATCGCAGGCAAGGACACGCCCGCGGCGTAGGCCGCGGCGGCCGCAGCGAGCGCGTTCAGAATATTGTGTCGACCAGGAATCGCGAGTTGTACGTCGATGTCACCGGCCGGGCAACGCAACGTAAACGTGCTCACCAACGCGGTGCGATGAATTTGCGCCGTCACTGTGGCTGAGCGAGTTAACGAAAAATCGACCACCCGTCGCGCACCGGCTGCTGCCCGAAACACCGCCGCGCGCTCATCATCGGCATTAATCACTGCCACACCTTGTGCCGACAACGCTTCGTACACGCCAGCGTTTTCAACCGCTACGGCATCAATCGACTGCATAAACTCAAGATGTTCGCGTTGGGCGTTGGTCACCAACGCCACATCTGGCTGCACGATCGCAGCAAGGCCAGCAATTTCACCGGGATGATTCATGCCAATTTCAATCGCACACAGCTGATGTGCTGCACGCATTTGCAACACGGTCAGTGGCACACCGATGTCGTTATTGAGATTGCCTCGTGTGGCAAGCATGCCCGTCTCACCGACCGCACAGCGCAAGATGCTTGCGAGCATTTCTTTGGTGGTGGTCTTACCGTTAGATCCAGCCACCGCAATCACCGTGGCGTGCAGTGTCGAGCGCCACCACGTCGCTAACTGTCCCAATGCCACGCGTGTATCTGTGACCACCATCAACGGCAGGGTGGTTTGCGTCAAGCTAAAGCGTGCATCCACCATCGCTGCAGCAGCACCACGCGCTTGTACTGCATTCACAAACGCATGACCATCAAAACGCTCACCGCGTAATGCAACAAACAATTCTTCTGCAGCAATTGATCGACTATCGGTACTGACGCCTTGCAGCGACACATCTGCGCCTAAGTGTTGCGCACCGATCGCGCGCGCCGCAGTCGCTAAATGCATCATGCGTGCCCCCGAGGTGTGCTCGGTAGCTGTAGCGAGTGGAGTGCGCGTGTCACTACCTCATGATCTGAAAACGCAATCCTTTGACCCGCAATTTCTTGCCACGCCTCATGACCTTTGCCAGCGACTAAGACCACGTCATGTGCTTGCGCGGATCGAATGGCGGTTGTGATCGCTTGCGCGCGATCAACCTCAGACATGCACGCTGGGTGCGATCCAACGCCTGCGCGAATGGCTTCAATAATGGCTTGCGGTACTTCGCTACGCGGATTATCCGTGGTGAGCGTGATCCGATCCGCGTGACGTGCCGCCACCGCACCCATGGCTGGGCGTTTTGTCGCATCACGATCACCGCCCGCACCAAACACCACATGCAATTGACCCGCCGCTTGTTGCGCGATGGGCCGCAGCGCCAACAGCACTTTCTCTAAAGCATCCGGGGTATGTGCGTAATCAATCACTACCAACGGTGCAGCACCACCACCCAAACATTGCATGCGACCTGGTACATCCGGCAGATCAGTTAAGCACCCGACTGCTTCATGGAGGGGCAATCCATAGGCCACCAAACAACCCAGCACGCCAAGCAAATTGGATGCATTAAAGCGCCCAATCTGACGTACACGTACCTCTACATCTCCCCACGTACTTGCCACCACCATGTGTGTTCCATTGGCGTGCATATCGAGCTGGCGCACCTGAATCGATGCATCCACACTGCCTGGTGCAATCGCATTGGCAGAAAGCGCCGTCCCAATGACAAACACGCCGCGTGCACGCGCGCGCTGAGCAAACGCGACACCCACTGCATCATCCATATTGATCACGGCATGCGTTAATCCTTGCGCTGAAAATAATTGCGCTTTCGCTTCCGCATAGGCCTGCATGCTGCCGTGATAATCCAAATGATCATGCGAGAGGTTGGTAAACAGCGCACAACGTATCTGCGTACCAGCTAAACGCGATTGTTGTAAGCCGTGCGAAGACGCTTCAATTGCCACCGCTTGCACGTGGCGATCGCGCATCTGCGACAGTAGATGTTGAATCGCCAGCGGATCGGGCGTGGTGTTTTGCACCGACACCAGTTCACCAACGGGTCCCGCACCTAACGTACCAACCACCCCACTCTTGATGCCGTGTGCTTGTAACGCTGCAGCAATCCATTGTGAACATGACGTTTTGCCATTGGTGCCCGTGACACCGCACACCCACAGTGCTGCTGAGGGCTCGCCATGAAATTGTGCTGCCAACACACCAGCCATTTGTTTTAAACCCTGCACTGGCACATTGGGTCGATTCCAATCCTTGCGCCAGACAAATCCTTCTTGCTCCCAAACCACCGCAGCAGCCCCGCGTTGCAAAGCTTGTTCGATATGCGCGCGACCATCGACCTGCGTGCCAGGCCAAGCAAAAAACGCCACGCCAGGCTGCACCTGTCGGCTATCCGAAGTGAGCGCGTGAATCATTGCGCCCTGCGTACGCAATGTCTCGAGTACATCCATACGCGCCCGTTACTCATGTGCCTTCTCGCACTTCATCGCCCTCACCGGGTAGTTCGATTGGTTGCATTGGTGCATCGGGTGGAACACCCAAGCTACGCAACGCGCCTTGCATCACTTGCGAAAAAATCGGTGCAGCCACGGCGCCACCGTAGTGCTGTCCGTTGTTGGGCTCATCAATCATGATGGCGATCACTAAACGTGGATTCGACACCGGCCCGAAGCCCGCAAACGAAGACACATACTTGTGGGCGGCATAACCACCATGATCGAGTTTGTGTGCAGTACCCGTTTTGCCAGCTACGCGGTAACCCATCACGCGCGCTCTTGGCGCCGTGCCACCAGGTTGCACAGCCAACTCCAGCATTTCACGCACTGCGCGTGCCGTATTCGGCGAGAGCACACGCTGACCCTCTGCGACCGTTTGCGATTTCAACAACGTGACTGGGACCAATTCGCCATCACGCGCAAAAATGCTGTAAGCGCGCGCCAACTGCATTAACGACACAGAAATTCCATGCCCATACGACATGGTGGCTTGCTCGATTTGCCCCCATTTTTTCCAGTCATGCACTTTGCCGCGAGCCTCCCCCGGAAAGCCCAAGC
>CAWUMP010000008.1:0-22451 GCA_963923385.1 uncultured bacterium
ATTTCGTTGCCCAAAAAAAAGCGCTGCGTTAGACGCCTTCACGCTAAGCGTGTCTCCTGCAAGCACGCCATGTTCTCACAGTAATGCTGGACACATAAGAGCAAGTGACCGGCATCCAATTCAATCGATCCGTGCACCAGATGCCTTCACCACCCGCGACATACGCTCTGCATCAGTGCGCAACAGCTGATCAAACGCTTCCACCGACAGGGGTTGGGGCTCGACGCCTTGCTTTTGTAAACGCTCAAGGATCATTGGGTCTTTCAGTAAGCGTGCCATGGCTTGGTTGATTTGCTCTAACACGGGTCGCGGCGTGGATGCAGGCGCAAGCAAACCCATCCAAGAGTCGAACGTATAGCCGGGTATGCCCGCTTCAGAGATCGTCGGAAGCTCCGGAAAAAAACGTGAGCGTTGCGGCCCTGTCGTCCCAAGTAAACGCACACGGCTATCTTTGGCAAAAGGAATGGCACCGATGCTGGCAGAGATCACCGCTTGCGCGCGTCCGGCCAACACCTCATTCACCGCTTCACCCGTGGCCTTAAAGGGCACATGCACGGCATCAATGCCAGCCATGCTCGCAAAGTAAGCCATCGATAGATGCGTGGCACTGCCATTGCCCGCTGAGGCATAGTTGAGTTTTCCTGGATGGGCTTTTGCATACGCGACAAACTCGGCCAAATTACGCGCAGGAACATCCGCATGCACCATCAATACATAACCAGCATTGCCGATGTGCGCTGCACCAGAAAAATCACGAACAGGGTCGTATGCAAGCTTTGCATACAAACTACCGGCAATCGTATGACTGGCCGCAGCTAAGACCAACGTGGTGCCGTCTGCCGCGCTGCGCGCCACTTGCGCGGTGCCGATGGTCCCACCCGCCCCCGGCCGATTTTCAACAATGACATTGGCCTTCAAGGCGGCGCCTAACTCCGCATTCACCGAGCGCGCAATCGTGTCTTGTACCGCCCCCGGCGCATAGGGCACAACAATACGGATGGTTTTGCCACTGATGGGTTGTGCTTGCACGACTGAGGCTAATAAAACGCCCAAAGCACATAGTGCGCTCAGCAAGACGCAGTGCCCACGCTGCAGCATTTTTTTGGATTCGCTTAGATTCAACATCGCCACTCCCTCAATCACTCATCCGTTAAACGATCAGCAACACCACCGTCGCCATCCACCCAGCGAGCGCTGCCAGCATCCAGGGGTCAAACAACACATCCATGGTCGGGTCGGCACCTGCGCGCTGTTGGCGTAAACGCCATAAAAAACGAAACGTGCCAAAGCACACCCAAGGCAGTGTCAGTGAGAGATCCGTCCCGTGTTCAATCAACGTGTCCTCGGCGACACAATACAGCGCATAGGCAATCAACATACTACCTGCGCTGAAATGCACAGCCGCATCCAAAAATCCAATCGAATACGCCGCTAACACCGGACGATGCGCTTGGCTGCCTTCGGCCAATTGCGCAAGCTCTGCACGTCGCTTGGCAAAGCCCAAAAATAACGTCAACAAAAAACCACATAACAACAACCAATGGGAAGGATCAATTCCAATACCGGCCGTCCCTGCCAGTAAGCGCAACATGAACCCAGCCGCGATAATAAAAATATCGAGGACTGGCACACGCTTTAATCCAACCGAATAAGCAACGTTTAATAGTGCATACATTCCGATCAATGCGCACACCATCGCGCTGGCTTGATAGGCAATCCACAACGCAAGCAACGCCAACGTCAGCGCAAACCATAACGCCTGTGACGCAGCGATCTGACCGCTGGCAATCGGACGCAACGCTTTGGATGGGTGCTGACGATCACGCGCGGCATCCAAGGTGTCATTCAACGCATATACCGCACTTGAGATCAACATAAAGGCTAGCGTCGCCCAACCCGCACGTAGCAAATACGTCGGATCAGTGAGCACATGCCCAAACACTAAACCAACCAACACAAACCCATTTTTGATCCACTGCTGTGGACGCATTAAACGCACAAAAGCAACGGCACGATTTAACGTACGCATGGTCCACCAGGAAAATAGCGCTCACAGAAATAACAGCTGGCGATCGGTAGCACGCTTGGGATGCGATACCAGCGTTCGCGTACGAATTGCAGCACACCATCGCGATACGCCGTATAGCGAAAGCCTTGACCGTGGACCAAATAAAACTGCGCGCCCTCGATGGTGATGGGCTCAATGCGCACCGCATCAAAATAAGGTGCGTACTCCTCGATGGGTGGTAACTCTCGACGAAAGATCACCAGATCACGGCCATCATGCTTGCGCCAATCGGTCTGTATGTCATCTTGCCGTGCGTGCGAGGTACCAGGCCCAAATACCGCCACTGTTTGCTTTGCATGGTATGCAAGCACCGCAGAGGCTGAATAATTATCTGTGGCTAACACCACATGCGGTGGTTGCATCATCCGTTGCACTAAGGTTTCGGCGTGCAGTAAAAAAACCAAACGCGGATGCCAACGCGTGTCTTGCCATCGCGATAAAGGCGTTAGGGTGATCGCAACGGCAAGTAAGCCGTGTACCAACGCGATCACCACAAATACGCGCAATACCGTACGTAGTTGCTCGGCACGCAACACCATTGCGGCACATAAAATTAACGCTGGCATAAACGACAACAACCAGTGCAAACCAATTTTTTTGGTTGGCGCTAGCGCGGCAAAGATCAACAACGGCACCACCCACGCCAATAGCAACGTACGGAACGCAGGATTGGCGATGCTCGCTGCACGCAACGCGATACGCTCTCGCCATAACATCCAAAATAATGGGGCTGCCAAATACAGTAACGCCGCCACATACAGTGACGGCGTCATCAGGTTTAAGCCCGCATGTTCGTGCCGATTGATGGCGTTGAACATGATGTTCGACCAACAAGCATGTACGTTCCACCACAAGTTCAGTAAACCCGCGGGAAGCGCCGCGCAAAACACCAGCAACACAGCCAACCACCGCAGCCCTGCGGTACGCGTTGTGATGGCCCACACCAGCATGCTCACACCCGCCAACACCGCGAAGTATTTTGATAAAAACGCACCACCTAACGCCACACCAGCCCAGACAAACATTCGCCAATCATTTTGCTGCGCGGCGCGTGCAAACAGCACCATCGATAAAAATGTCATCAGTACCAGCGGCGTATCCGTGGTGATCAGCACATTCCATACATGCATGGGTAACAACAGCACAATTGCCCCAGCCAGCCACGCGTTTTGATGTGACACCTGAAACCAACGCACCAACACCCAACGCACACCAACGGCCAATGCAATCGGTAACAGCAAGGCAGGTAATCGAATCACCCACAACGCCTCACTCCACTGTGCCAGCAGCGCCAGCCACCAACCCACCATCGGTGGATGATCGTAAAAGCCCCAATCCGGCGCGCGTCCCCACAATAAAAAATATGCTTCATCGCTGGTGATCGGCACAGACACCGTCAACCAGACTCGACACACACTGGTCAAAAGCAAACTCACCCAAAACCAGCGAGCCGCATTCATGTCTGACTCCGAATGAGTAACGACACTCCCGCCACGATTAACACACCGTACACCACGCGCAACACCCCAGCCGCCGGAATTGCCGCGTGCAAACGATGCCCAACCACATAGCCCAATAACATCGCAGGAATAAGCAACAAGGTCAGTGTCCATAAGTGGGGTTGATTGAGTAGCCCCACCACCCCAAACAGCAACAATCGCGTAGATGCCGAAAACATGATCGTGGTGGCATTGGTTTCGCGTAGTGCGTTTTTATCGCTGATTCGCGAAGATGTATAAATCGCGAACAATACGCCTCCGGTCCCAAACAGTGCCGATAAAGCGCCGCCAATCAAGCCAATCGGGAACACCCAGCGACGACCCAATCGTGCGGCTGGTCCGCGTCGCAATAAGCCCCAACTGGCATAGCTGAGTACAAACAAACCTAATGCACACAACAGATAGCGCTCGGAGACTTGCACTAGCAATGTCAACCCAAGCAACATCCCAATCCCCGCTAACGGTAGCAGCCAACGCAATTCGTCCCAACGTGCACCGCGTTTTAATCGCGACCCCAACAATAAGGTGGCAGAAAAATCCAGCAACATCATCAGCGGCACGGCAAATTGCAGTGGCAACACTTGCGCAAGTAATGGCACGCCCACCACGGTTGAACCAAATCCGGTCACACCAAACACCACATAGGCCACAAACACCACCAGCGTGGCGATCAGCAATACCGAGAGCGGCATGGGCAACGCGAGTGCAGAAAATTGTGGCAATGTCATCGCGTTAGTCCAAGACCGGTTAGTCCAAGACCGGATTGACGCTGATTAATCACAATGATGCGCCCGGGGATGTGCACGCATTGCGCAGCGCTCAATTTAACTGTTCGAGGCGTGTTGACGACGTGCATGCACCGCTTGTGCAAGTTGATCAAGTAGCGCAACTGAATGGTCCCAACCCAAACACGCATCGGTGATGCTTTGACCAAACGTGAGCGATTGACCCGCCACCAAATCTTGTCGTCCTTCCACTAAATGCGACTCAACCATCAAGCCCATGATGCGTTGCTCTCCGGCAGCCAACTGCGCAGCCACATCCGCAGCGACGTCCATTTGCTTGCGGTAATCCTTGCTGCTATTGGCGTGCGATAGGTCAATCATGAGACGTGGATCGAGTCCGGCTTTGGTCAGATCTTGACAGGCTGCCTGTACGCTAGCGGCATCGTAATTGGGCTTCTTGCCGCCGCGCAAAATGATGTGGCAGTCTTCGTTGCCGCGTGTTTCGACAATCGCCACTTGTCCCGTTTTATGTACCGAAAGAAAGTGATGCTTTTGTCGCGCCGCCAAAATGGCATCGACTGCAATTTTTACGTTGCCGTCCGTGCCATTTTTAAAGCCCACCGCGGCTGACAGACCCGAGGCGAGCTCACGGTGAATTTGCGATTCAGTGGTACGAGCACCGATGGCACCCCAACTCACAAGATCACCGATGTATTGCGGTGAGATCACATCTAAAAACTCGCAACCAGAAGGCATGCCAAGTTGATTAATACGCACCAACACATCCCGCGCAATACGGAGCCCCTCATTGATGCGAAAACTCCCGTTTAAGTACGGGTCGTTAATTAAACCTTTCCATCCCACCGTGGTGCGCGGTTTTTCAAAATACACACGCATCAGCACTTCGAGTTCACTGGCGTGACGTTCACGCTCAACTTTGAGGCGCTTGGCGTACTCAAAGGCGGCTTGCGGATCATGAATTGAGCACGGTCCAATCACCACCAACAAGCGGTCTGAGCGACCATGCAAAATCTCGCGCACGTTTTTTCGTGTGTTGTCGATCAACGTTTCTGTAGGCGAGCCTTGAATCGGAAAAAAACGGATCAAATGCTCAGGCGGTGGCAATGGGATGATGTTTTCGATGCGCTCATCATCGGTCAGCGAAGTGCGGTCAGCAGGCAAGTGACCAAGGTAGCCATCATTCGGAATTGCAGCGGTACTCATCGTGTGTATCCTCTTTGGGTCAATCACGCCGACAAAAAAAAACCGCCAGGCAGTTGGCGCTGGCGGTTTTTTTGGATTGGCGCGGGAATGTTTAGCCGCGTCCCTCCGCCGCCAGGCGGGAGAAGAAAAAATAAAAGCTGTGGTAAGCGCGAGAAAACATGTTGCTATTCAATCACAAGCAGCGCCGTGATGGCAAGTCCAGCCGCAGACAAAGCGCAGCTACTTCGGCCACAAGACCATCTGCGTACAACGAAACAAGGCGATCGGCTTTTGCGTGCCCTCGATCATCACCACGGCATCCCACACCTGCGTTGTACGTCCACGATGTGCGGGCGTGGCCCGACAATAAATGCCGCCTTCACGGGCCGTGCCCAGATGATTGCTCTTTAATTCGATCGTCGTAAAACCGCTCGCCCCTTCCGGTAATGACGCCATGCAGCCGTAACCACAGCTCGTATCGGCTAACGCAATCACCGTCGCCGAATGCAAAAACCCGTTCGGGGCAAGTAAAGCCGGGCGTATGGTCAGCCGACTTTCAACAAGGGCAGCACTGGCGGCCAGAAATTCAATGCCAATGAGTCCGGGCAACGTATTTTGGCTATGCGCATTCAACAGCGCATGGAATGCCTCGGGTGGCGTGTTGTTGGTGGATTGCGTTCTATCGACGGGTTGCATGCCCCTCTCCTTTAATTGGATGTGTGACGACACCACGCCCGAGCTGCGCACCCAACACACCGCCCAACACTAACACCCCGCCAACGAGTTGCATCGGCGTTAAGCCCTGCCCCAACACCATCCAACTACCGGCAATTGCAATCAGTGGCTCGAGATTCATTACCACGGCTGTACGTAATGGACCAATGCGTGTTGCCGATGTGAAAAGTGACACCACACCAATCGCATACAAAATACTCACGGCGACGATGGCCCAACCTCCCGCAGCATGTTGGGGCCACTCCAGCGAACCGCTGCTCACACTGACCAACCAAAGAATGACTGTGGTACTGGCCATCATCCAGCCCGTGCGGCTACGTGCGTCTATGTGCGTCAGAAAACGCGTCGACAATACCAATACGATCGTGATCATGAACGCTGCGGCAATTGCCCACAACACACCGATGGGATCAATCGCTTCTGGTGAGGCACCCGTTGCAAACGCTAGCCCAACGAGTGACACACACGCCCACAACCAAGTACGTATCGAGTGACGCTCTAAGCCCACCCAGCCACTCAATAAACCAATCAGTAGTGGATTGATATAAAAAATCAACACCGCCAGCGGTACGCGCAGTAGCTCGATCGATTTATAAAATGCAAACACATTGAGCGCAAACACGATACCCATGCCTAGTAGTAGCCATCGCTCATGGCCAAGTGCAGGACGCTGTACGGGCGCAAATTTCAATGTCAACGCAATAGCAATCACTGCAAATAAGCAGCGCACAGAAACGACCGTTACTGCATTACTGCCGTCTTCAAAACTGAAACGCGCAAACACCACACCCAAGCCGTAACACAGCGCACAGATGAGCGCCGCTTGATAGGCTGACCAGCCCAGTGGCGCCTGCGCCTGCAGCGGCGCATCGCTCAGAGTCGCTCCTCAACCCAAGCGCGTACCGATGCTAAGGCGGCAGGTAGTTGCGCAGGCTCAGTGCCACCGGCTTGCGCCATATCGGCACGTCCACCGCCTTTACCACCTACTTGCTGGGCGACAAAATTAACTAACTCGCCAGCTTTTACTTTTGTCGTGAGATCCGCAGTCACCCCTGCAATCAGCACCACCTTGCCATCACTGATTGCCGACAACACAATCGCCGCACGCTTTAAAGCGTCTTTGAGTTTGTCGAGTGTTTCTCGCAATGTTTTTGCGTCGGCGCCATCAAGGGTAGCAGCCAACACTTTTGTACCTTTAATGTCGTGTGCTTGTGAAGCGAGATCGCTGCCTTGTGCCGCAGCCGCTTTGGATTTGAGTTTGTTCAACTCGCGCTCAAGCGTGCGTACATTGTCGAGAATCTGGGTGATCCGCGCCGCCAACTCTTGTGGTTGCGCGCGCAACGCGGCAGCGGCATCAGCCAAGGTGTGTTCTTGCGCTTGCACGTAATCGAGCGCGGCTTCGCCGGTCACCGCTTCGATGCGACGTATACCAGCCGCCACACCAGATTCGGCCACGATTTTAAAAAACCCGATGTCTCCGGTACGGCTCACGTGCGTGCCGCCACACAGCTCCGTTGAGAATTCGCCCATGCCAATGACGCGCACTTCGTCACCGTATTTTTCGCCAAATAACGCCATGGCGCCGGCCTGAATCGCTTCGTCATACTTCATCACGCGCGCACTGACTTCCGCGTTACGACGAATCTCTCGATTGACGATTGCCTCGACCTCACGCAGCTGCGACTCTTGCATGGGTTCGCCATGAGAAAAATCAAAGCGTGTTTTTTGTGCATCTACCAGCGAGCCTTTTTGTTGCACGTGTTTACCTAACACTGCGCGCAACGCCGCGTGCATTAAATGGGTAGCTGAATGATTCCAGGCAGCACGCGCACGCGCTGCAGTATCGACTTGTGCACTCAATCCATCGCCAACGCGCAGCACGCCGGTACGCTGTTCGCCATGGTGCCCAAACACATCGGTTTGAATTTTTTGCGTATCGGTGACCACAAACGTCCCCGCAGGACCTGTGAGTTCACCGCGATCACCCACTTGTCCACCAGACTCTGCATAAAACGGTGTTTTGTCTAACACCACCACCCCTGCAGCACCCGCCTCGAGGCTTTGGACGGCAGCGCCATCTTGATATAACGCGATGACCTTGGCTTTTGCTTGCAAGTGTTCGTAACCACAAAACTCCGTGCGAGCACCGTCGTAGTCGAGTGCCGCGCTCATCGAAAAACGTGATGCCGCACGCGCCCGTTCGCGTTGCGCTTGCATCGCGGCTTCAAAGCCCGCAAAGTCGATTTGAATATTTCGTTCGCGACAAATATCCGCAGTCAAGTCAACCGGAAAACCAAAGGTGTCGTACAGCTTAAATGCGGTCTCACCATCCAGCATGGGCGATTCACCTGCCAATGCGCCCTCCAGCACACCCATGCCATGTTCTAGGGTTTCTGCAAAACGTTCTTCTTCGGTTTTGAGGACTTGTGCCACGCGCTCGCGCATGGCGGTGAGCTCTGGGTAGGCTGCGCCCATGACCTGATCAAGATCTGCCACCAGTCGATGAAAGAACGGTTGTTTTTGACCCAGCTTATAGCCATGACGAATCGCGCGACGAATGATTCTTCGCAATACATAGCCACGACCCTCGTTACCAGGAATGACTCCATCGACAATTAAAAACGAACAGGCGCGGATGTGGTCCGCAATCACTTTCAGTGATGGCGCATCGAGTGTTTTGACACCGGTCTCGCGGGCTGCAGCGCGAATTAAATCTTGAAATAAATCGATCTCGTAGTTGGAATGCACATGCTGCATCACTGCAGCAATGCGCTCCAAACCCATCCCGGTATCGACGCAAGGTTTAGGCAACGGCGTGAGCTGGCCTTGCGCGTCGCGATCGTATTGCATAAACACCAAGTTCCAGATCTCGATGTATCGGTCGCCATCGGCCTCTGGAGATCCAGGCGGACCACCGGCGACATCCGGTCCATGGTCGTAGAAAATTTCGCTACAGGGTCCGCAAGGACCGGTATCTGCCATCTGCCAAAAATTATCTGACTGATATTTTTGTCCGCCCGGTTTATCGCCAATTCGCACGATACGCTCGTTTGGCACACCGATTTGCTTGGCCCAGATGTCATAGGCCTCATCGTCGGTGTGATACACCGTGACCCAAAGTTTATCTTTTGGTAGTCGGTACACGCCGGTGAGTAATTCCCAGGCGTAAGCGATAGCGTCTTTTTTAAAGTAATCGCCAAAAGAAAAATTACCCAACATCTCAAAGAAGGTGTGGTGCCGGGCGGTGTAGCCGACGTTTTCTAAGTCGTTGTGTTTACCGCCGGCTCGGACACAGCGTTGTGATGTCGTCGCTCGGGTATAGCTGCGTGGATCCTTACCCAAAAAGACGTCTTTAAACTGCACCATGCCAGAGTTGGTGAAGAGTAACGTCGGGTCGTTACCCGGCACCAAGGCACTCGAGGCAACAATGGTGTGGCCTTTGGATTGGTAAAACTTCAGGAAGCTTGAGCGAATTTCTGCGCTTTTCATTGGGGGGATCCAACCTAACGGCGTCGCGATGACAATCTGCCAATTTTACGCGATCGTCGCCTCAACCGCCCCCAAGAAGATCGCAGTTCAGGCCGTTTCTTCTGTGTCCTCAGCGCCGGTGACGCGTCGAATCACGGCAAAGCCAAATCCGCGCGATGCCAAAAAACGCATTTGTTTTGCCCGACCTGCCGCATCGGTGGCGATCAGACCAAACTTTTTCTTCCATACGTCGCGCGCGCGGCTGAGCTCCGTGGCTTGGGCATCTCGCATCAAACGCTCGACCGTTTCGGCTGCGACACCTTTGTCACGCAGCTCTCGGGCAATACGAGACACGCCAAATTTGCGTTGCAAACTGTGGCTGCGCGCTTGCGCGTAGCGCTCATCGGAAAGCAAGCCCTTGGCCATCAATGTCTCCAATAACGCCTGCAATACTTCTGGCGATGGTGCATGCGGCGTGAGCTTGCGTGTTAACTCAAGACACGTGTGTTCGCGCCCAGCTAAAAGACGTAAGGCGCGATTGCGTAAAGCTTGCGGGCTGTCCGGTTCACGAACAGCCCGATCGTCTGAATTAGCCGCGTTTACGCGACGGTGCAACGATGACATTGTCTGCATCCGCTGCGGCTGGCTCCTCGGCATCTTCGTTGGCTGCCACCGCTGGCAGGCGACCCGCTGCAATTCCTGCGGCTTCGCGGATCTTCGCTTCGATTTCACGCGCCATCTCTGGATGCTCTTTCAGATAATCGCGTGAGTTGTCTTTGCCTTGTCCCAGGCGATCGCCGTTATAGCCATACCACGCGCCGGTTTTTTCAACGATCTTGTGGATCACACCGAGCTCCAGAATTTCGCCTTCACGCGAAATACCTTCGCCATAAAAAATATCAAACTCTGCGTTACGAAACGGTGGCGCCACTTTATTTTTGACGACCTTCACTCGGGTTTCCGAACCCACCACTTCTTCGCCCTTTTTGATCGATCCAATGCGACGAATGTCCATCCGTACGGACGAATAAAACTTCAACGCATTACCGCCCGTTGTAGTTTCTGGGCTACCAAACATCACGCCAATCTTCATGCGAATTTGATTGATAAAGATCACCAACGTATTCGTGCGTTTGATGTTCGCGGTGAGTTTGCGTAGCGCTTGGCTCATGAGACGTGCCTGTAAGCCCGGCAACTGATCGCCCATTTCGCCTTCAATTTCTGCTTTAGGGACTAACGCGGCGACCGAATCAATCACGATCAGATCCACCGAACCCGAGCGCACCAACATATCGGCGATTTCAAGCGCCTGTTCGCCAGTGTCGGGTTGGCTAATCAATAGATCGTTGATGTTGACACCCAATTTTTCGGCATAGCCCACATCGAGTGCGTTTTCTGCATCGATAAACGCGGCTGTTCCACCGACTTTTTGAATTTCTGCCACCACTTGTAGGGTGAGCGTGGTTTTGCCGGATGACTCCGGACCATAAATCTCGACCACACGACCGCGTGGCAATCCACCAACACCCAGTGCCAAATCCAACCCCAACGAACCGGTGGAGATGGTTTGGATATCCTGAATGGCTTCAGAGTCCATGCGCATGATGGAGCCTTTGCCAAATTGCTTTTCAATCTGCGAGAGGGCGGCGGCGAGGGCTTTGGATTTGTTGTCGTCCATGACGATTCCTTCCTAGGGGCCGTCGGCATCTACGGCAGGTGCAGCCCTTGCGAGCCGTACCCGGGCCAACACCGGATACTGTATAAACGTCCAGTCATTGTAGCGGCTGACAGGCGCAAGATGCAAGCCCCGTTAAGAAAGGTGTGAATCCACCCGCAAACCAGCAAGAGCGCGATGGTACATTCGCTTTTTCCTCAATCACGATCACTGTTTGGAGCGGGCACGATGGCGAAGATCGCATTTCTGGGTTTAGGTGTGATGGGTTATCCCATGGCCGGTCACCTACTAAAAAAGGGCGGCCATCAGGTCACGGTGTACAACCGCAATGCCGCCAAAGCGGCGGCATGGGTGAAAGAATATGGCGGTCATTCGGCGGCCACGCCGCGTGAAGCAGCGCACGGCTGCGACTACGTATTGATGTGCGTGGGTAACGACAACGATGTGCGTTCCGTGGTGTATGGCGAACACGGCGCGCTCGCGGGCATGAGCAAAGGTGCAACACTCATCGATCACACAACCGCCAGTGCGATCCTCGCGCGTGAGCTCTATACGCAATGCCAATCCGCGGGTATCGGGTTTATCGACGCCCCGGTTTCCGGTGGACAAGCCGGCGCAGTCAATGCACAACTGGGCATTATGTGTGGCGGCGAGACCGCGTTGTTTGAGCGCGTCAAACCAGTGCTCGATATTTATGCCAAGAGCTGCGTGCTCATTGGTGATCCGGGTGCAGGACAGTTGTGCAAGATGGTCAATCAAATCGCCATCGCTGGCTTACTGCAGGGCTTATCTGAGGCACTCAACTTTGGTAAAAAAGCCGGCTTAGATTTAGAAAAAGTCGTGGCCGTGATTTCTAAAGGCGCAGCGGGGTCATGGCAAATGGAAAATCGTTGGCAAGCCATGGATGCTGTGAAGTTTGATGGCTTTGGATTTGCTGTGGACTGGATGCGCAAAGATTTGGCGATCTGTTTAGAAGAGGCGCAAAAAAACGGCGCACGTTTACCCAACACTGCACTGATTGATCAGTATTACGCGCAAGTCCAAGCACGTGGTGGTCAGCGCTGGGACACCTGTAGCCTGATGCATCTGTTGGCCAAAGACTAAGCGCACGACATCACACGTATGCCCTTACCACCGGCTTGGTCCGATGCGCTTGATGCATCGGGCCATGCAGCGCTCAGGCACGCAGAAGCGCATATCGAAGCACGTACTCGGCTCGGTGTTGCAGTGTATCCGCCGATCGCGTTGCGTTATCAGGCGCTCGAGTGCGTTTCGCCGGATGCTGTAAAAGTACTCATTCTCGGACAAGATCCGTATCACGGCGCAGGACAAGCCATGGGCTTTGCTTTTTCGGTGCCGCGCACAGAAAAAATTCCGCCCTCGTTACGTAACATCTACAAAGAACTCGAAACCGATCTAGGAATTGCTCGGGCCACGCACGGTGATTTAACGCATTGGGCACAACAGGGTGTGCTACTACTGAATACCGCGCTGAGTGTCGAAGAGGGGCACCCTGCGACACACGCGGATATCGGTTGGCAAACCGTGACCGATCAACTCATCGACTACTTGGCACAGCACGCCGCACCCAGCGTGTTTTTATTGTGGGGCAATCACGCACGTAGCAAAGCGTCACGCATCAACGCAACGCGCCATGCAGTCTTGCAATCGGCGCATCCCTCGCCATTGTCGGCAAGAAAATTTCTAGGCTGTCGCCATTTTTCGCAAGCCAATGCTTTTTTGAGCGCACATCAGCGTGCGCCCATCGATTGGCAACTACCCAATTATTGATTGGGTCCGTCGCGCCGTAGTTTGGTTTCAATCTCGCGTAAACGGACGTAGTTGGCACGCCCAAGTCGCCCAACGGGTCGCGTGGCTTCTTGCGCCAAAACATCGACGCGATGATTTTCATTGCCCTTGCGTCCCACATACACCGACTCATCGATATGCACATGTTGAACCGTGCCCATGATCCATTTGTTACTGCCGGCATCCAACACGTCGTACAGCGTACATTCGTAAGCCACCGGCGCGCCCAACACACGTGGCGGTTTAATGGTGGTCGAAGGCGCCTCGGTCAGACCAGCAAACGGAAACTCACTTTGTCCTGGCGGCAAATCTGCCGCGGTTTCAACCATCGCATCGGTCATCGACTCAGGCACGATATTCACGACAAACGCTTTGTTCGCCATGATATTGACGTACGTGTCTTTAGGTGCCCATTGACGCGTGTTGTGATTGTCTCCGCGGGGACCGCAACTAAAGCCCAAAATCGCCGGCCACGGACACACCACATTAAAAAAACTATACGGCGCGATGTTACTCACCCCATCATCCGAGATCGTCGAGACCCAAGCAATCGGACGTGGCACGACCGAGTCACGCAATAAAAAATACATTTCTGTTGGTTGAAATGCACTGGTGGATAGCGAAATGGTCATGTCGACTCTCTCCTCAACGTTTTTTTTCGATAAATGCTCAACAATGCGCCGCAGTGGATCGACATTGTTTAGAACAAGCTCAAGCTAACATAGACCTGTGTATCAGTGGCACACCGTCTCTTTATCTCAACGCGTCTGTGTTGGCGTGGTGCGTTGCAAGTAAAAGGTGGCCAACGGGCCGAGCAACGCAACCAAGCCTAAGCTCATCCAAGCCCACCCCCAAGTCGAGGCATCGGTGGCCATGCGTCCACCGCCAGAAAAATCCAGTACTGCGCCAAACACCACCGGACTGACCACGCCCGCACCAAAACCAATTAATGAACGCATCGCATACGCAGCGCCCACCTGGTGCGGCGGCACGCTTTCAGCAAGTACGGTTGAATGCGTGGATGAGTCAGCAATCCCGGCGAGGTTATACACACACGCAATCGCCACCAAGAGTGCGACAGGCAATGCAATCAGCCAGCCAATCGTTAACGACAACAACGCACTCAAGCCACTCCAAAATAAAATCGTCTGCGACCGTCCCCATCGATCCGCCATCACCCCGCCCAACACACTGCCACCAATATTGGCGACATACGTCATCGAGGCCAAGGCCAACGCCACACTAGCCACCTGCGCACTTGCTTGCCCATGGGCACTGAGCGCGGCCGTGAGAAAGGTCGGTAACCAAGCCCACATGCCAAGCAACTCCCAGTTATGTGCGCTATAACCTGCAATCGACAAACGACAGCGTGCGTTACGCCACACCGCAGGAATCGCTGCAAACAAAGATTCACCGGGAGGACGTGCGTGGATGCGGTTGGCAGTACCGTGTAAAGCGAGCGCGCCACACATCCATGCCAACAAAGATGCGCTCGCGACCACCGATAAGGCGCCACGCCAATCGGCATACGGTAAGACCAGACTCACCAATCCCAAACACAACGCATAGCCCGCACTTGAGGCAGCAATCATCCAACCCATCGCGCGGCCACGTCGCTGTTGTGGCACGTAATCAGCAACCAGCGCTAACACTGGCGTGTAACTACCGCCTTGACACAACCCGGTGAGCAAATGCAGCCACCACGCCGACCAAAACCCATCGGCAAAGACAATAAAAAGAATGGGGCTTAAGAAGCCCGCAATGCCGCTATAAAAATACGTTCGCTTAGCGCCAAAGTGATCCGCAAGAAAACCCACCACAAATAACGACAGCAAATAGCCTAAGTGAAAGGCCGACTGAATCCATCCTGCCTCTTTGCCTGATAAGCCCCATTGCATTTGCGTTAAGGGCAACACCGCTGAATACGCGACAAACCAACTGGCTGAAAGGACACGCGCGCAACACAACGCGATTAACCAAGCCCCTGAACCTGCCTGTGGCTTGTGCGCGATGATCATGTAGGCAGACGACCGTCATCAATGAGTTCCACCAAGCCACGTAAAGCGCGCAGCACCGCAGCGCGACGCACCGCGTCTCGATCACCTTCAAACAAACGTGTTTCAGAGCGCGGCATGCTCTCGCCGCTGCGCGCCCAGGCAAAACACACCGTGCCCACAGGCTTACCAGGAACGCCACCGCCAGGGCCTGCGATGCCCGTCACTGCAACACTCAAGGTGCCGTGACTCGCACTAAGCGCACCCAAGGCCATCTCACGCGCAGTGGCTTCACTCACCGCACCGTGCGCGACCAGCGTGTCTTCTTTAACCTGTAAGAGTTCGCGCTTAGCGGCATTGGAGTAAGTCACAAACCCACGATCAAACCAGGCTGAACTGCCTGCAACCGCAGTCACCGCAGCAGCCACCAATCCACCCGTGCAAGATTCAGCACACACCAGCTGTTCACCTTGCGCAAGCAGCAACTGACCCAAGCGCGTTGCAAGTTGTGCGTGCTCCATGTTTAACCCACGATGCGTTTTAACGCAGCTAATGCGAGCAAGGTGTAACCGGCCGCAAGAATGTCATCGGCCATCACACCAAAGCCTCCTTTCATGCGTGCTTCTAGCTGACGAATCGGTAGGGGCTTCACTACATCGAAAAAACGAAACAAAAAAAACGCAGTGAGTTGCCACATCAAACCATCTGGTGTGAATTGCAGAATAATTAAAAACGCGACCACTTCATCCCAACACATGCCGCCGTGATCAGACACACCCAAATCGCGCCCTGTGACTTCACACGCCCAAACACCTAACGCAAACAACAGCACACACAGGCCAAGAATTTCAATCGGTGAGTACAACGGCCAAAGTAACGCCTGTAATGGCCAAGCCAATAGCGTCCCCACGGTGCCAGGCGCAAAACGCGATGCACCCAAACCAAAACCAAACGCAATGAAATGCGCCGGGTGACGAAACACAAAACCAAGACCTGGGCGAAGAATCATGCCGCGTCCTTTATGCGAAGTGATCAAAACTACGGGGCACTTGCAGGCGCCGTCCTTGGGCATCGCGCACGACCAAGCCAGCGTCTGCAGAGGTCATCATGCCAATGTGCGTGAGCGGTATTTGGTGGGTGGCTGCAAGCTGCTCAATCGTGCGTTGCGCGTGACTTGGCGCAGTGAAGAGTAATTCATAATCATCGCCACCGGCCAATACACATTGTTGCTCAAGGGCGGGATGTTGTAAGTCATGAAACACTGGGTGACGCGGTAAGTTTGCATAGTGAATCGTTGCACCCACACCGGACTGTGCCAGCACATGCCCAAGATCACCGCACAATCCATCTGAAAGATCAATCGCAGCAGAGGCAATACCACGCAACGCTAATCCCAAGGCCACACGCGGTTCAGGCGTGTGCAAACACAGATTCACAGCGGTTTGTTGTTCAGCATTTAAGTGCACCGCACCTTGCGCGCACTGTAAAGCTAACGCAGCACCGCCTAACGAACCACTCACCCATAACGCATCGCCCACACGCGCCCCAGCACGTCGTAACGACTGCATGGCTGGCACTTCACCTGCGATGGTGATGCAAATCGCCAATGGTCCACGCGTGGTATCCCCCCCCACCAAATCCAATTCAAAACGATCAGCGAGTGCAAATAGACCAGCAGAAAATTCACGCAGCCACGCCGTATCGACGGCCGGCAAGGCCAAGGCCAATGTCGCCCAACGCGGCGTGGCGCCCATGGCAGCAAGGTCGGATAAATTCACCGCCAAACATTTGTGTCCGAGTTGCCGAGGGTCTGCGTGCGCAAAAAAATGCCGGCCCTCAATGAGCATGTCTGTCGATACAGCCAACACGTTATTGGGCTGCACTTGAAGCAGCGCGCAATCATCACCAACACCCAACACCGCGTGACGCGTTGGACGAGTGAAATAAGTACGAATCAGATCAAACTCAGACACGACGGTTGTGGATGCGTCCACGGCGTGTAACGGCTCAGGCCGTACCCTCGGCAGGTGCTGAGCGCGCGCGCGCGGCTTTTTCAAATTCGCGTGCACGTAGCACAGTCGCGAGCTTTTCGACCACGCCATTAATGTAACGATGCCCGTCGGTCCCACCAAAACTTTTAGCCAGTTCGATGGCTTCGTTGATGATGACCTTTAATGGCGTGTCGATTTGCACCAACAATTCAAATGCACTGATGCACAAGATCACGCGTTCAATCGGCGATAAGGCGTTTAATGAACGATCTAAGTGCGGGGCGACAGCGGTTTCGAGTTCATCGCAGCGCTCGATAACACCACGCATCAGCGTTTCTGCGAGTGCAGTATCCGCACGATCCCAACCCTCGAGTGCACGCGCTTGATCTAAGACTTCCAAGAGTGACGCGTGTGTGAGCTGCCATCCATACAGCGCTTGTAGTGCAATTTCTCGCGCGCGACGTCGCGCCGTTTTTGGCGGTGCGGTACGTGTGCTCGGCGCGTTCGAGGATCGACGCGTGACCGAATCGGCAGGTGGTCTTACCACGTTGTACTCAGTTGCTTACGCAACCGCGCCATCTCGATGGCCACGTGCGCAGCCTCAGCGCCTTTGTCAACGCGCGCGAGGGCTTGCGCATCGTTTTCTACTGTCAACACAGCATTGGCAATCGGCACACCCGTTTGGAGCTGCACATCGGTGATGCCACGTGAGGCTTCATTTGAGACGACCTCAAAATGATAGGTTTCACCTCGGATCACACAACCCAGCGCAATCAATGCATCAAAGCGTCGGGTTTGCGCCAACCACTGTAACGTCAGTGGTAGTTCAAGTGCGCCGGCGACTTGGAATACTTCGATGTGCGCTGCTTCGACGCCAGCTTGCGTGAGCGCAGTTTGAGCGCTCGCACACATAGCCTCCACAACAGGGCGGTTAAATCGACTCATGGCAATGGCAATGCGTAAGCCTCGTCCATCGAGTCCTTGCGGCTGCGTTCCTGCAACACCCATCCTTAGCGCTCCGATCGTGGTGAGTCGGCATAACCGACAACTTCTAAACCAAAGCCCGTCATGCTGGGCATCTTGCGCGGCGCCGCCATTAAACGCATTCGCCCAACACCTAAGTCACGCAAAATCTGCGCGCCAATGCCGTACGTGCGTAAGTCTGCACTGCGGTCTGAACGTCGCGTGGCTTTGTCCGCACGATCACTCAGCTGCGATTCCAACGCGTCATCGGTTTGCGAGCAGTTCAGTAAAACAATCACACCTTGTCCAGCGCTTGCGATGGTGGCCATCGCTTCATGCACGCCCCAAGAGTGATTGCTTTGCGCGGTATCGAGCAAATCTAGTACCGACAGCGGTTCGTGTACACGCACTAACGTTTCTGTACGCGCTTGAATATCTCCGCGCACCAACGCTAAGTGGCTCGAGCCGGTCGGCACATCACGAAACGCATACAATTGAAAACGACCATACGCCGTTTCAATTTCGCGCGCACCAATACGTTGCACTAACGATTCATGCGCGCTGCGATACTCGATCAAATCGGCAATGGTACCGATGCGTAAGCCATGCGCTGCAGCGAACTCCACCAAGTCAGGTAGACGCGCCATCGTGCCATCGTCTTTGAGGATCTCGCAGATCACCGCTGCAGGGGTTAGACCGGCGAGATGTGCCAAATCACAACCTGCTTCGGTGTGACCCGCACGGACTAACACACCGCCTGGTTGCGCCATCAACGGAAAAATATGTCCGGGTTGCACGATGTCACTGGGCCGAGCATCGCGAGCCACGGCCACCTGCACTGTTCGGGCCCGATCGTGCGCAGAAATTCCGGTGGTGACGCCTTCCGCTGCTTCAATGGACAACGTAAAGTTTGTGCCCATACGCGCACGGTTGTCGCGCACCATCAAGGGAAGATCGAGTTGCTGGCAGCGTGCGCCGGTCAGGGTGAGACAGATCAAGCCGCGCGCATGCTTGGCCATGAAATTGATTGCTTCAGGGGTGACGTGCTCTGCGGCGAGGACCAAATCGCCTTCGTTTTCGCGATCCTCTTCATCCACGAGCACCACCATGCGCCCTGCTCGCATGTCGGCAACGATGTCGGTAATCGGGCTAATCGCGGTCGCTTCGCGGCGCATAACGACTCCTGAAAATGAACGCGAATTATAGGCACAGCACCAATGCAAACGGGGCGCAAAGCGCCCCGTTTCAGCATGCAGCGCGTCGGAACAACTTACACGTGCAAATTAGGCCTTAGCAATCTCAGCTGGCGCCATGGGAGCCAGCGGCTCGCCAGCAGCTTCAGCACGTGCACGGGCCCCAATTTTTTCTTTAATACGCGCCGATTTACCCGAGCGATTGCGCAGGTAATACAGCTTGGCGCGGCTCACGTCACCACGGCGCTTAATTTCAATCGAAGCAATCAGCGGTGAGTGAGTTTGAAAAGTGCGCTCCACGCCCTCGCCAGAAGAAATCTTGCGCACCGTGAACGCAGAATTGATACCGCGATTTTTCTTGCCCACGACCACGCCTTCAAAGGCCTGCACGCGTTTGCGCTCGCCTTCGACAACGTTGACGCTCACGACCACAGTATCACCCGGAACAAAGTCGGGGATCTTGCGGCCCAAACGGGCGATTTCTTCTTGTTCAAGTGTTTGGATCAAATTCATTTCTACGCTCCATTATTCCGTCCCGCTTGGCACGCCAAGCAATCCGTACTGCATTAGGTGCTACTGAACAACACAAGGACACACAACAAGCGACACAGGATGCGTCCAAACGTGCAACAACTTTATCAGGACGGCTTTACTGCCTTCACCGCCTTCACAACACCGACTTCCTGCTGATATTCAGCCAACAACTGCTGTTCTTCTGCAGACAGTTGTCGATCGGCAATCAAGTCCGGCCGACGCTGCCACGTTCTACCAAGCGACTGCTTAAGACGCCAGCGCCGAATCTGCGCGTGGTGTCCCGACAACAACACCGCGGGGATCATTTCCCCGTCGGCATCAGCAGGCCACAACTCCGGACGCGTGTAGTGCGGGGCATCGAGTAAGCCTGAAACAAAGGACTCTTCGATGGCCGACTGCGCATCACCCAACGCACCCGGGATCTGCCGAACCACTGCATCCATCAACACCATGGCTGCTAACTCACCACCTGAGAGCACGTAGTCTCCCAGCGAAATTTCTTCATCGACCCAACGGTGCAACAAGCGCTCGTCGATGCCTTCGTACCGCCCACACAACAACGTCAAGCGCGATTCTGACAATAAGCGCATCACCATCGCGTGATCGAGCTTTTTGCCTTGGGGCGAGAGGTACACCACTCGACCCGCGCCTGCGTCTTGCGCAGCTTGCAACGTCTTCTCCAACGGCTCGGCCAACATCACCATCCCAGGCCCACCGCCATACGGCCGATCATCGATCGTCCGGTAATGATCTGTCGTGAAGTCGCGCGGATTCCACGTCTGCAGCTGCCAGAGCGATTGCTCTAGCGCGCGCCGGGTAATTCCGCTCGCAGTCACGGCTGCAAACATCTCTGGAAACAGGGTGACGACATCAAAGCGCATCACCAATCCAATCCCCAATCCACCACAATCCGACCGGCGGCCATCTCTACTTTTTGTACCGCTGTCCATGGAACCAATCGCTTTGGCGTTGGCCCCACTTCAATGACATCGTGCGCGCCGTTTTCAAACAAGCCCAACACTTCGCCAAGCGCCTCAGATTGGTTGTTGACCACCTGAAGGCCCACTAAATCTGCCCAATAAAACTGCCCTGGCTCGGGCTCGGGTAACACATCTCGCGTCACCACCACTTCTGCTCCACGCAGCGCAAGCGCTGCATCTCGATCCTGCAGCCCCTGCACTTTGGCAATCACGTGCCCAGCATGGGCTCGCGCGGCTTGTATCTCGACCTCACTACACACACCACTACGCACCAACTGCCATCGCGATATCTGCAGCAAGCCAGCTGGATCGCCAGAGTAGGGTTGCACACGAATCCACCCTTGCACGCCCCAGGGCCCGACGACACGGCCCATCACCACCTGTTGCGCACCGGCGCGCATTGCGCCGAAACGATCAGGCGGCTTTTTTACCGAACTGCTTGACTAAACGCAGCGCGGTCGGCGACAGCTGCGCGCCTTGGCCAGTCCAGTGCTTGACGCGCTCAAGGTCCACGCGCAAACCCTCACGGCCTTCAGGCGCTTTGGGGTCATAAAAACCCACGCGCTCAATAAAACGGCCATCGCGTGGATGCCGTGAGTCGGCAACCACCATATTGTAAAACGGACGCTTTTTCGCGCCGCCACGAGCAAGACGAATAACAACCATGGGAAACCCCGGTCGATTTGGAGAAAAGACAGCGATTATAAGGGGTTTTCTGGCCGGCCGGCAAGGATAACCGTGGTGTCCAATCAGCCGGTGCAGGCGGCCCGCCCCAATGAAAACCTAGCCAAGGCCGCCCTTAGCGGGGCTTTAACGCATGCCCGGTAGCATGCCTTTCATCGAACGCATCATCTTGGCCATCCCGCCTTTTTGCAGCTGTTTCATCATTTTCTGCATCTGCTCAAACTGGCTGAGCAAGCGATTAACCTCTTGCACCGGGACCCCAGCGCCCGCCGCGATCCGGCGTTTACGCGATGCCTTGATCAGTTCTGGCTGCGTACGCTCGAGGTGGGTCATGGCATTGATGATCCCCTCAATGCGACGGATCTGGCGATCATCTTGCAGTTGTGCGGGGTTTACTTGCCCAGCCAATTGCGCCGGCAGCTTGTCCAATAGCGAAGACAATCCACCCATGTTGCGCATTTGCGTCATTTGCGCCTTGAAATCATGCAGGTCAAAGCCACGTCCTTTTTTGAGCTTATCGGCCAGCGCTTGTGCGGCCTCGACATCCACGCCTTTACGGGCCTCTTCGACCAACGACAAGATGTCGCCCATGCCCAAAATGCGCGAGGCCATACGCTCGGGATAAAACGGTTCGAGTGCATTGAGTTTTTCGCCCATGCCAACAAACTTGATGGGCTGGCCGGTGACTTGCCGCACGGAGAGCGCGGCACCACCGCGCGCATCACCATCGAGCTTGGTGAGCACGACGCCAGTCAGCGGCAGCGCCTCACCAAAAGCACGCGCCACGTTCACCGCATCTTGACCTTGCATGGCGTCAACCACAAACAAGGTTTCAACCGGCATGAGCGCACGATGCAACTCGGAAATTTCTTGCATCATCGCTGCATCAACAGCCAAACGCCCCGCCGTATCGACAATTAAAACATCCAT
>CAWUMP010000009.1:0-21824 GCA_963923385.1 uncultured bacterium
ATTGCCGGTGTGTTGGCTGGATTAGCGGGTTATTTGTCGGCCATTCAATTCGGGGTGGTCAATCCGGAAATGCTGGGCTGGCATCTGTCGGGTGCGGTGATGATGATGGTGATTCTGGGTGGGATGGGTACACTCGTCGGACCGCTCTTAGGCGCAGCCGTTTGGATGCTGATTGAATTATTTTTTCAAGGGCTCCCCAGCGTGGGTGCAGTCAATCTAGGCAAACATTGGCACTTATGGATGGGGCTTTTTATTGTGCTGTCTGCGTTGTTATTACCGCGCGGTTTGCTTGGTGTATTGAAGCGCGCTCGTAAGGACCAACCCGATGCGTGAAGTGGTGCTTGAAACGCAGTCCCTAACGCGTCACTTTGGTGGCTTAGCGGCTGTGTCCAATGTCAGTCTACAAGCGCGTCATCAACAAGTGCATGCCGTGATTGGTCCCAATGGGGCGGGTAAATCCACATTGATCAATATGCTGTCTGGTGATTTAGCACCGAGCAGCGGAAAAATTTTATTCGCCGGTGAGAACATCACCGGGTTACCTGCGCATGCGATTTCGCAGCGCGGTGTTGGTCGGAGTTACCAAAAAACGAATGTATTTCTAGCGTTTTCTGCATTTGAAAATTGCCGACTCGCCGCGCAATCACGATTAGCGAGTTCGATGCGTTTTTTTCGCTCGGCAAATACCTTGACGTCGGTGAATGAGGCGGCCTCGGCTGCGCTCGAGGCTGCCGGGCTCGCAACGCGGGCTGATCGTTTGGCTAGTCATTTGTCGCACGGTGAACAACGGCAACTCGAAATCGCCATGACCTTGGCTACGCGTCCGCGTGTGTTGTTGTTAGATGAACCGCTTGCCGGTATGGGGGCTGATGAATCGCAAGCCATGGTGGCCTTGTTGCAACGTTTAGCGCGAACCCATGCCATCTTGTTGGTTGAGCATGACATGGATGCGGTGTTTTCGTTGGCTGATCAACTCACCGTGATGGTCAATGGCCAAGTGCTCGCCTCAGGAACGCCTGCCGACATTCGCGCGAACCGACAAGTGCAAATCGCTTACCTTGGTGAAGAGGAACAAGGCGCGTATCCACATGACTGAGTCCATCTTGCTTGCTGCGCGTGGCTTACACACCTATTACGGGTCGAGCCATATTTTGCGTGGCGTTGATTTTTCAATCGCGCGTGGTGAAGCGGTCGGATTAATGGGCCGTAACGGGATGGGTAAGAGCACCTTACTCAAGTCGATGTTGGGTTTAGTCAGACCACGTGCTGGCTCGGTGTGGGTGAAAGGCGTTGAGATGACCCACGCCTTACCGCACCGGATTGCGCAAGCCGGCATCGCGTATGTGCCAGAAGGACGCGGCATTTTTTCGAACTTATCGGTGCACGAAAACTTGGTGATGGCCGCGCGCGCGGGTTCTCAAGGTCAACGTGACTGGACCTATGCACGCGTGCTTGAGACGTTTCCGCGTTTGTCTGAGCGTCTCACGCATGGGGGTACGCAACTCTCGGGTGGTGAACAGCAAATGCTGACCATTGGACGCGCTCTTATGACCAATCCCGATCTATTAATTTTAGATGAAGCGACCGAAGGTCTTGCACCACTCATCGCGCGTGAAATTATGCGCATCATTGGTACGGTGCGTGCTTCTGGGATCGCGACGGTGATCGTGGATAAAAACTTTTCTGCGGTGAATGCCATTACTGACCGCAACGTGATTTTGGTCAAAGGTGAAGTCGCA
This sequence comes from uncultured bacterium, assembly GCA_963923385.1. Classification (GTDB taxonomy): domain Bacteria; phylum Pseudomonadota; class Gammaproteobacteria; order Burkholderiales; family SG8-39; genus SZAS-79. Next base: position 1,740 of record CAWUMP010000009.1, read on the forward strand.
TTTGCGGATACAGCTGCAGCGCTACGCGCCCAACCAGACATCCATCAGCGTTACCTAGGCGTATGACCCAATGCGTGTAACCCACTGCGCTGAACGCAGGGAGAACTAGCTTGCGTTTGCGCTCGATTGTAGGTTGATCAGTCGATCACTCACGGTTAATAGGGCGCGGCCCACTTCACGCGCCAGTGCAGACCGATCCTCGCGAAGGTCCGTATGAATCGCTTGTGTGAGGCCGACGCCCCGCAACCAAAGTGCTTCTGGTACGCCGCGAAAAGGTGCTTGTCCGGTTAGTTCGCTGGGGAGTGTGCCAGTGGCGCCTTGTGCATCCGTAAAGACGATGAAGAACTCTAAGTCTTTACACGCTTCGCCAAACAAGTTGTCGCCGCTAAACGCGTTATCGATGACAAATACATTGCGAATACCATAGTGACGTTCTAACGCTGCCTTGGTTTGACGCAATTGCGCAGGGGGCCGCCCGGTGCGGCGATAGCCAAACACCACAAAGCGATCGAGATGATCACCTTCAATGCGGATATTCGAAAACGATGGCATGCCGCGTGAAGCATTGCGATCGATCATGGCGTGCAATTTAGCGATCGAAAAATAAAACAACGCGAACATGAAGCACTCAGATAAATCGGCTAAATACACCGTGTAGCTAGCCGAACCGATGGTGATCGCAGCCAAGGTACCTTGCGCTAACGCAAACCAACGATTGATCGATTTATCTGGCACCCCTCGCGTAAACGCAAAGGCCAAAATGATAATGAGCAGCGACGACACGCACGCACTGGCCCAATTGGGTAGCAGGCGTAACCATGTGCCATTGCTGATGTCATCGATCGCCGTGGCGAGAATCGTGTTGTCATCTAAGAGCGGGGCGCTCGCGGTGCCTTTGGTGGTGGCGATGCCAGGAGCTGAGGCACCAATAATGACGGTGGCATCTTTAAAGACGTCCATAGCAAAAGGTGCTTTGCCGTTGACGCCCAGATAAAAATCAGCAAACGAGATGCGTTGATAATCACCACGCTTATTACGCCAGTTGAGGATGATTTCATCTGGCGTGCCGTTGGCCTTTGGATTAGCCAATGTGGCTGCACGTAATGACATCGAAGGTAGGGCGTACCCTGTTTCTGGCCACCACACCGAATAACGACGCACCACGCCGTCTTTATCGATCTTTAAGTTGTTGATGCCTAGTTTGTCGTGCGTGCCAGCAAACACCGGAAACAACACGGCAATGGTTGATTCACCTGCCGCTTCGTCTTTGAATCGCACGCTCGGCAGCATTTTTGCCTGCACTTGGCTTTCGGCATCATTTTTAGGATTCAGACGCAGTAAAGGGAACACCGCGTTCGGGGTGTTGGCGGCGACATCGTTAAAGAGTAGATCAGCTTGCGGATTGGTTTTATCCGCATCCGACATCATTACGTTAAACACGACGCTGCGCGCGCCAGCATCGCTGACCGTGGCGATGGCTTCGGCCAGTACGCTGCGCGGCCAAGGCCAACGACCATGGTCATTGGCCAACACGGCTAAGGCACGTTCATCGACATCAAGAATGATGATTTTTGGATCGGGCTTTGGGCTGGATAAACGTGCCTTGATCGCCAGATCAATCGATTGCGATTTCACATCGCTGCGCACCGCTTGCCAAACTGAGTTGGCCAAGATGGCGACAATAAACAACACCGCCAGGGCAGGGTAATAACGCTGTCGATGTGAGCGAGCTAAATAACCAAAGCGTCTTGCAATCGGGCGTGCCACCCAATCGAGCAGCTCGCCTTTGACAATCGCCTTGAAGATACCTTTAGGCAGCATAAAAAATTAGCGGCCGTCTGCGTCCATACGACGGTTTGCCGGTGAACTCACCGCTGCTGCTTCGAGTGCAGGGGTGGTGGCGTCGGTGAGACGCTGAATACGATCAATCGGTGCAGGGTGCGTTTTAAACATGAGCTGAACCGCGCCATCAGCGGCCAATCGGCGTTGTAATTTTTCGAGCACTACAAGGATCGCGGAGGCGTCGTACCCAGAGCGCGCAGCGAGCACCATGCCATCGCGATCGGCTTCGAACTCCGCTTCTTTATCTAGACCCCGCGCGATGAGCTCTGCACCCATCCCCACTAAACGCTGAGCCATGGCGTTACTTTTATCTTGCGCGAGTTCTTTTTGCACCAGATTCGAGCCGAACTCCACCATTTTTTGTTGCTTGATCACGTTGTAGTGATGTTGACGATTCACGTGGCTAATTTCATGCGCGAGAACCGCGGCCAGTTCGTCTTCTGTTTCAAGCAGGCTGTATAGGCCACTGGTAATCAAAATGATGCCACCCGGTGCGGCAAACGCATTGATGGAACTGGTTTCGACGATAGCAAATGCCCAAGGCAAGTCTTTACGTTCGCCTTGCTGCGCGATGTAACGACCAACTAAGTTGACGTACTTTTGGGCTTTGGGGTTGTTCCATAACTTTGCAGCACCCAGCACGGTGCCCGCCACGCCTTCACCCACGCGAATTTCTTCGCCAGTGTCTTGTGATCCACCCACAATGCCAAGCAAGCCACCCAAGCCGCTCGCGCCACCGCCTTCTGATTTTGCGGGCGCTGCCTCAGGTTTTGGTGCGGCAGGCTTAGCGCCACCAAGTCCACCTAAGCCTTTCAGTAGATCAGGAAACTGCGCAGATGCCGTGGTGCTAATTAGGCTAAATGCAAGTGCAATCGACGTGCTGCGCACAACAGCAATGACAAGCGGCTTGATTGAGTTCATGGCCATGAGCAATCTAAATAAATTTGAATGAAAAAATGTCGCGTGACGCGGGCGGGGTTTATTTTTTATTTGGGCTGCGGTGCGGGCAGATACTCGATCTGTCGCAACTTCAGTCCGGCGGTCTGCGCGTAACTCGTGGCTGCAGGAACCGCGGCCGCTTGACGTTTGACTTGCGCCACCGCTTCCATGTCAGGTTTCGCAGCTTTTAATTCTTCAGCCGATAGCCCGCGTGTACCTGCCGAACTCACGATGTTGCCCGAGCCGGTACGACCACTGGCCAATCCGCCCAACACCGAGCCCGCAGAGCCTGCACCCGAACTGCCTTGATCAAGATTGAGCGCCGAGAGTTTGGCCCAGCCGGTGGCATTGCCTGCTTTGAGCTTGACCCAAAATCCTTTGCGCTCGAGGACATCAAACTTTGTTCCTGCGCTGACGTTACCGGCTGTTGCGGATTGTTCATTTGCTTCAGCACGCAGCACATCGTTGGCCTTAAAGGTGCCGGTTTGTGCAAAGGTCGATGTGCAAAGGCAGCTGAGCAACACGCACATTGATAACAAGATTTTTTTTAGCATGGGGGCATCCAGAAAAAACAGTTCACGCGTCAATGACAATAAGGTTGGGGGCGAGCGTGAAACTCTCAGAGAACAAATAAATTATAGGTGGATTTACCGATGAACGCGTCGGTTTTGGTCGACCTAGCGAAACGGGTTCCATGCCGCAGCGCGTTTTTCGATAAACGAGGCCAAGCCCTCGCGGGCTTCGGCGCTTTGGCGTTTGCGGGCATGTTCTTGAATCAGTGTGTCAAGTTGCGCTTCGCTTAATTGGCTCCATGCACTGTGCAAAATACGCGCCTTGGTTTGTGCGTTGGCCTGTGGTGCGTTAGCTAACAGCGCTTGCACCATGCGTTGTCCTGCAGCCTCGAGTGCATCTAAGCTCACCACCGAATGAACCAATCCAATCCGCTTGGCTTCGTGTGCATCAAAGCGTTCCCCCGTTTGCGCGTATCGACGCACTTGTCGCACACCGATGGCATCTGCAAGTTGCGGCAAGATGATGCCTGCCATCAAGCCCCAACGTGTTTCGGCAATCGAAAAGCTGGCGTTGTCTGCAGCAATGACCACATCGCATGCAGCCGCAATTCCAGTACCCCCACCAAAACACGCGCCTTGGACGAGCGCAACGGTTGGTTTAGGACAGTGATTTAATCGATGCACCGCAAGCGCGGTTTGCCGTGAAGCGTGAATATTTTCTTCTGCGCTGGCGTTGGCGATGCGTTGAATCCATTGCAAATCTGCACCCGCTTGAAAGTGTTTACCTGCGCCGCGGAGCACCACTACCCGACAGCTTGAATCTTGCGCGAGCTGCTGTAGGTGTGTGAGCAAGGTCTCGAGTGTTTCACCATCGTAGGCGTTGTTGACCTGTGCTCGATTGAAGGTGAGCTGCGCGACGCCATGGGCATCGAGACTGCATAGAATGGGTGAGCTTGACATGGCGTGGGGGTGCGTAGGTGCGTGAGAACAATCGATGGAGGTGGAGCGAATTTAATGTGTGTGGGCAAAAAGTTTACGCGCAGGAAACGCAAGTGCGCGTGTTCCAAGCTGGTCTTCAATGCGTAAGCCTTCGTTCCATTTAGCCATCCGCTCCGAGCGAGAAAAACTCCCGACTTTGAGCTCGGGTACGCCCCAGCCAATGGCTAAATGGACGATCGACACATCTTCTGATTCACCCGAGCGTGCCGACACAATCGTGCCGTAACCCGCTGCGCGGGCAGCTTGTACTGCAGCGAAGGTTTCAGTCACGGTGCCGACTTGATTAGGCTTAATCAATACGGTGTTACAAGCGCCGCGTTCAGCGGCTGCACGAATGCGTTGCGCATCCGTGCAAAAAAAATCGTCGCCCACCACTTGGATGCGATGTCCCATGCGTTGCGTAAAGTGTTGCATCGCCTCGACATCATCCTCCGCAAACGGATCTTCAATCGAGACGATGGGGTACGCCTCCACCCAGCGCTCGAGCATGATGCCAAATTGTTCTGCTGAAAGACTGCGGTTTTCTAAGTTGAGTTGATACCGTGCCCCGACCCGTAATTGCGTCGCGGCTATATCTAATGCAATCGCGACGTCCTCTCTGGGTTTGAAGCCAGCGTCTTCGATGGCGCGCGTGAGTTCAATCAAGCCTTCTTCATTCGATTTAAAACTTGGCCAGTAACCACCTTCATCGGCCACACCTTGAAGCTGCCCTTTTTTTGCTAGGCGTGCTCCCGCAGCGTGATACACCTCTGCGGTCCATTCAAGCGCTTCGGCAAAGTTGCGCGCACCAGGACAGACCACTAAATAATCTTGTACATCGACACGACCGCGCGCATGTGCACCACCTCCAAAAATTTGAATCTCTGGCACGGGTAGCGCAACGCGCTGCGAACCTGCGAGGTGTTGCCATAGCGGAACGCCATGCGCCGCCGCCGCCGCGTGCACACAGGCCAATGACACTGCCACGATGGCGTTACCGCCCAGTCGAGATTTATCCGCGGTTCCATCTAAGGCGATGAGCGCAGCATCGATGGCTGCTTGATCTTGAATGTTCATGCCAACCAAGCGTTGTGCAATGGGATGACGGATGTGTTCAATCGCTTGCATCACATCCAGGCCCCCAAAGGGGGTTCCGCCATCGCGAAGATCGCGCGCTTCTCCCGAACCGGTCGAGGCCCCTGCTGGCGCGATGGCTCGTGCGCTGCTGCCGTGTGCGGTGTGTACCTCGGCTTCAACGGTTGGGCGACCGCGTGAATCCCAAACGCGGCGTGCATGAAGTTTTGTGATGGTGTGCATGAGGTCGTTCGATTAAGTGTGTAGGTGTTGATGCCAGGCTTGGCATAGCGTAAAAATGTCGGGTGATGGTCGGGTGATCCAATGACGCGCAAACACGCGCACCTGATTTTTTTGTGCCTCGGTTTGGATGTATTCCACCGGAGATTTTCCGTCGATGCGCGCGAGCAATAACCCCGGTAGTAACGCAGCGGCGCGTGCTTCAAGTAATGCGGGTGTTTCCCAGTGCACACCAGCAAGGTAACGCCCGCTCAGTGCACGTGCGCTTTGCAGTAAGGCTGCGCGCGCTTGTGGAACCCACAAACATTTCAAGAGCAAATGATTGAGGCAAAAGGCTAGATCAAAAGCGGGATCGCCAAACCACGCACATTCGGCGTCTAACAAGATGGGTCCCGCCGGGCCACACAAAATATTTTTTGGGCTGACGTCACCGTGCACTAACGCAACCCGATGTTGAGCGGTGATTGTCACAAGGGATTGCAGAGCCTCTGCAAGATCGGGATGCGCTCGTGCAGTGGCGACCAGGTAGGGCTCTAAACGCAGCGCATAAAAGCTCGCATCGGTACGAAATTGCGTGGCCAGATCCGTATCGTTTGCAGTGGCGGCGTGGAGTTGCACAAGCGCCTCGCCAAGGCTGTCAGCAAAGTCAGGTTGTACGCGCGCGTTGGCGAGTTCGGTTTTCCAAAGTGGGTGGTGTTGTGGATCGAGATAGGTCATCGCGAAGTAGCCCGCGTCGTCATCGGCCAATACTTGCGGTGCGATGCCTGGGCGGATGCGATTGGCTGTATTGAGCCATAAACGCTCATATCGATTGCGTTCGATGGGTGCTTCCCAAGTTTGAGCAACCTTTAAACGCGCTAAGGCGCGCTTAACGCACAACGTGCGGCCATCCGCGAGATCGATTTTCCAGATATCGGAAGAAACACCCCCAGTGAGCGGTTGGGCGTTTACGGTCATTCCTGCAGGGATGCAACCACTGCGCTGTAAAAAGTCGAGCAATGGCCCGAGTTCTGATTCTGATGTGGTGCTTGGTTTCAATGTGGTGCACGCGCGGAGCAACCGTAGCGGTAGCACCGGCGTGGTAACGAAGAATCAGCGGCGCTCGGGTGTGCGCTCAACATTGCGTTCAGTGATGCGGGCTTATGGAGCCAAACGCTGCAGCGTCCAGCCATTGCCTTCGCGCAGATATTGCAGCCGATCGTGTAAGCGGTTGGGACGTCCTTGCCAGAACTCCATGCGCTCGGGAATCACGCGATAGCCACCCCAATACGGTGGGCGCGGTGGGTCTTGGGGGTATTTTTTTTGCACCGAGTCGAGTGCCTTTTCAAGGGCGCTGCGGCCAGTCACGTAGGTACTTTGGGCAGAGGCCCAAGCCGATTGACGCGCACCCAGCGGGCGACTCGCGTAATAGGCATCCGCCTCGGTGGGGCTCACTTTTTCTACCCGGCCATCGATACGCACCTGGCGTTCGAGCTCGGTCCAGAGGAACACCAAACAAGCGTGCGGAAGTTGATCTAATTGTTGACCTTTCGCGGAGTTGTAGTTGGTATAAAAGACAAATCCGCCGTCCTCAATCCCCTTGAGTAGGACGATGCGTGCATCGGGTCGACCCTCAGAATTGACGGTGGCAAGGGTCATGGCGTTGGCAACGGGCAGTGCACGTGCGAGCACATCTGCCATCCAACGTTCGAATTGTGCGATCGGATCGGACAAGGCATCGGCTTCAGACAGGCCGGCTTGCATGTACTCCTGCCGCACTTGGGCAAGATTGAGTGGGGGTTGTGTGCGAGTCATTTAAAGATTTTAACCCGCTAAAACATGTTGTGCAGAGCGAATCTGAGCGCACGATACATGAAATAAAGTTGCATTCTCACTCTGAAAATCGTTGACACACCGTCTCAGTTTCGGCATCTTTCGGGTTCCGCTGCTTGTATGCGGCAACCCATTAACGCTGTTCCGGTTCACAACAGTTCAGAGGAGAAACACTCGATGGCCACAAAGAAGAAAGCTGCTGCCAAGAAGCCCGTTGCAAAAAAAGTTGCTGCGAAGAAGCCCGTTGCAAAAAAAGCCGCAGCGAAGCGTAAGCCAAATGCAGCTTTCATGAAGCCGATGACGCCGAGCGCGACGCTGGCTGCCGTGATTGGTGCCAACCCGTTGCCACGCACCGAAGTGACCAAAAAGATTTGGGCCTACATCAAGAAGCACGATCTACAAGACAAGAAGAATCGTCGCATGATCAATGGTGATGAAAAGCTCAAGCCTGTGTTTGGTGGTAAAGCACAAGTGTCGATGTTTGATATGACCAAAATGGTCAGCAAGCATCTGAAGTAATTTTGTTTGTGGTGCCTGCGGCCTTTGCTGGCCGCAGGAGTTTTAAGCGCGAGTCGTCTTCATAGCGCTGTGTCACACAAAGCGCTAGTCGTGGTGATAGCGCGTCACACGCTCCACTTCGTTTTTAGACCCTAGGATCACTGCCACGCGTTGATGTAACCCCTCTGGTTGCACCGACAACATTCTGGTCCTTCCGTCCGTCGCTGCACCACCTGCTTGTTCGATGATCATGGCCATAGGGTTGGCCTCGTACATCAAACGTAAACGACCGACTTTATTCTTCGCATCTCGCGGATACATAAAAATACCGCCACGCGTCAGAATGCGATATACGTCTGACACCATCGATGCGACCCAACGCATATTAAAGTCTTTACCGCGTGCCCCGGTTTTTCCGGCAAGACACTCCTCCACGTAGCGTTTGATTGGCGCTTCCCAGTGCCGCATGTTCGACATGTTGATGGCGAATTCTGCCGTGTCTTCTGGAATGCGAATATTCGGATGGGTGAGGACAAACGAGCCCATTTCACGATCGAGGGTGAAGCCATGGGTACCGTGCCCAATGGTGAGTACGAGGACGGTACTTGGGCCGTACACGGCAAATCCGGCAGCAACTTGTTGCGTGCCGGGTTGTAAAAACTCGGCTTCGCCCGGGTCGCCGACCGTACCGTCGGCACCTTTGGGGCAACGTAACACCGAAAAAATCGTACCGATCGACACATTCACGTCGATATTTGACGAGCCATCCAACGGATCAAACAGCAATAAATATTCACCCTTTGGAAAATGCGTTGGAATCGGATGAGGATGTTCCATTTCTTCTGAAGCCAATGCAGCAAGGTTGCCGCCCCATTCATTGGCTTCGAGCAGAATTTCGTTGGAGAGAATGTCGAGCTTTTTTTGTACCTCGCCTTGAATGTTGTCAGTGTCTGCGCTACCTAACATACCGCCCACTGCGCCTTTGCCTACGGCATGCGAGATTGCTTTACAAGCGCGCGCCACGGTTTCGATGAGTAGACGCAGATCGGCATTGATGCCTTGCGTTTCGCGTTGGCGTTCGATTAAAAATCGGGTCAGGGTGATGCGGCGCATAAGTACAACTCCGAGTGAGAATGCCTCGCATCATAAAGCCAAAGCAAGGCAATGTCGTTTCGAGGGTCGGAATGTGAGCCTACGCTTGCAACGTTATACTTGTCCGATGACGATCCAAACAACGACGTCGGTGCAAGCATCAACAGGCCTTGAGGTGCGACCGCTTGCGGGGGCCCTCGGTGCTGAAATTCATGGGGTGGACTTGTCGCAACCCTTAAGCACCGCGCTGGCGGCACAAATTCGCGACGTGTTGCTGAAACACTTGGTGATTTTTTTTCGTGGTCAAGCCTTAGATGCAGACCAGTACCTGCGTTTTGCACAGAGCATGGGCACACCGATTGAATACCCATTTGTCAAAGGCTTACCATCGCATCCGCAAATCATTGAAGTAAAAAAATTAGAGCACGAGCGATCTAATTTTGGTGGTGTGTGGCATTCGGACACGGCCTATCTGGATGAGCCCCCAATGGGTAGCATGTTGCTCGCACGAGAGATCCCCCCGTTTGGTGGCGACACGTTGTTTGCGAATCAGTATCTGGCTTTTGAGCAACTGTCCTTAGGGATGCAGCGCATGCTCGAGGGGATGCACGCTGTGTTTAGTTCGGATAAAGCGGATGTATCTAAAACACGCGAAGATCGACTGAAATCAGACGGACGCGCAGAAGCACGTCAAGCCTACAGCGTGGAACACCCTGTGGTGCGAACCCATCCTGAAACTGGGCGCAAAGCGTTGTACGTCAATACAGCACACACTGCGCGCTTTGTCGGTTGGACCGAAGAAGAAAGTGCGCCGCTGTTGAATTGGCTGTATCAACATCAAGTGCGTCCCGAATTTACCTGTCGATTTGTGTGGCAAGTTGGCTCGATTGCGTTTTGGGATAACCGCTGTGCGCAACATAATCCGGTCAACGACTACCACGGCTATCGACGGCTGATGCATCGCATTACCTTAGCGGGCGACCGGCCGAAATAATAGTTGTCGTTAACGCTGCGGTGTTGTGCGTTGACGCCAGCCCTTGCGCGCTGCCGCCCAACCGCCGAGCAACAGTAATCCTGCCAATAACCAAAATACCGGCGTGACCCCTAGCGCGGCGCCGAGTGCTCCCGATGCAAGCGGCAAAAATGTACTGCTGGTGCTTAATACCGTGGTGCGAATTCCAATTGCTTCGCCTTGTCTTCCGGCTGGTGTGACGGCGTAGAGCAACGACATCACCATCGGTTGAGCGCAACCTAACCCAAAGCCAAGCACACACGACAAGACAATCAGTGTGCTCACGCTATGCGAAAACGGAAACAACGCATAAATCATTGCCGACACCAATAAGGCAGTGGCGATGAGCTGCCATTCGCGTAAACGGCCAGAAAATAACGGCAACAATAAGCGCACAGCAAAGGTGGCCGCGGCAAACATACCCATGATAAAGCCAATGGTCGAGGCCGATAAACCGATGTGTGAACCATGAATCGGAATCAAAAATGTATACAGATCCCAACCCATCGACAACAAGCCGCTCGCAATAAAAACCGCGCGTAAACGTGGGTTTGAAAGTAGATCCATCACGCGCAGTGGTGGGTTGTTTGTCGTCATGCTCGTTCGTTGTTTGTGTTGCGATAAGCGTCGAATTTTTGACCAAAGCGCAACCAGCGCCACTGTTGGCAAGATGGCTAACAGGCCAAAGGTATTTGCATAGCCCAGCGTATCAATACCAAAGCCAGCCAGCATCGGACCTAAAAAACCAGAGACTGAAAATCCAAGCGCTAACCAAGAAAAATTGGCGGTGCGTTGCGCCGCATCACCCAATGCACCCACAACATTATTGATCGCGACATGCAGCAACATAAATGCCGTACCAATTAAGCAGCTGGCAAAAAATAGCGTGCTTAATTGCGGCCAGAGCCAAGGCAGCGTCACACCGATGATTAAGCAGAGGGTAGAGAACACCACCGGTTTGCGTGTGCCAATGCGATCCATCAGTCGTCCCGCATGCACCGAGAGCAACATGGGTAGCGCCGCATACAGCGACATCAAGATGCCAACCGTGAGGGGGGAGGCTGAGAGCTTGAGCGCAAACAGTGACACGGCGACACGACTGCCGTTAAATGCTGCGTGGGTCAAAATCGTAAACGCGATGGCTGAGCGCAGTTGCATGAATAATTAATCGACGGGCGCGTGGATCAAGTTTGACCCGATGTTGTGGCTGGCCATGTGACCAGTGCAACACCAACGCAAGTGATGACGATACCCAGCAACGAAAGCGCACTAGGCACCACACCAAATAATGGTAGCTCTAGTGCGACCGCCACAATCGGGGTGAGGTAAATCATGCTAGTGGCGCGTGCGGCCTCGCCTCGACGCATTAATACATGCAACACATTGGTGGCGAGAAACGAAGAAAAAATCACCAAAAACGCCGTCGCGCCAACCAGCGGCCAGGACCATGCGATGTGTGCACCTTCCACTGTCCATGCCAGCGGGGCGAGCAGTGCGGCGGAGACACTAAATTGAATAAATGCGCCGGTGCGCAAATCCACCGCAGGGCAATACACGCGTTGGTACAACGTACCGGCGGTGACGCCAGTGATTCCAATGGCGAGTGCGAGCAGACTCCCCCAAGGTAGTTCTTGCACATGAATTTTGTGCCAGACCACCAGTGCTACACCAGCCAGCCCTAAGATCACGCCGATCCACTGACGTTGTTGCAAAGGTTGCTGCATCCAACGCGCTGCAATCAGTGCAGTGATCAGTGGTTGTAAGGCCATGATTAACGCGGTGATGCCCGCAGATAAACCAAGATATTGCGAGTAATGACTGCCACCTAAGTGCACCGCATGGACTAACGCACCTGCCACACCCAAATGTAACCATGCACGCGGTGTGTGCGGCCAAACGTTGCGTGTGAATACTAAAAACGGCAGTAAGCACGCGATGCCAAACAAGTAGCGTAAACACAGAAAGGTCAACGGGGCGGCGTATTGCAAAGCGGTTTTGCTCGCCAGAAAACCCGATCCCCAGACGAGAACAAAAAAACCAGCGAGGAAAGCGGCGGGCAGGCGATCGATGCGCGATGCAGTCATGTTGCCCGTATTTTCGCATATCGCGCTTACCGTTCGTACTGAACGATCGTGCGCATCGATCGCACTGAGCGATAAGCTTGCGGCCGCGCGATGGCTGCTTAGACCGTCACACGGCGCGTGAGCCCTGCGTTTAGCGTCGCTGCTGTAATGCTGCGATACGTTCTTCGATGGGCGGATGCGATGAGAACAACGCCATGAAGCCAGGTTGGTCGTTAATGCCGGCAGCTTGAATGGAACGCGGCAGTTCACCTGGCGTCAATCCACCTAATCGTGCCAACGCATGCACCATCGGTGTGGGCGAACCCAAATACTGTGCTGAACCCGCATCCGCACGAAATTCACGTTGCCGCGAAAACCACGCCACAATCATCGACGCAAGAATACCGAATACGATTTCCGAAACGATCACGCTGGCGTAATAGCCCAAACCCATTTCACGATCGTTTTTAAGGATCACCCGATCGACGACGTATCCAATCACGCGCGAGAGAAACACCACAAAGGTATTCACCACACCTTGAATCAGGGTCATGGTGACCATGTCTCCGTTGGCGACGTGTGCAATCTCGTGACCCAACACCGCTTCTACTTCTTCGCGCGACATCGATTCAAGTAAGCCAGTCGACACGGCGACTAACGCCAAATCACGCGAGGCACCCGTTGCAAAGGCATTGGCATCACCTTCATAAATTGCGACTTCGGGCATACCAATTTGCGCACGCGCGGCGAGTTTACGTACGGTATCGACCAACCAAAATTGTTGGCTACCCTCTGATCCATCGATGATCTGCGCGCCGGTTGACCACTTAGCCATTGGCTTAGAAAGCAATAAGGAAATAAACGCGCCACCAAAGCCAATCACTGCAGCAAACGCTAGGAGCATGGGCAGGTTGAGACCGTTTGCGGTCAGAAAACGATTAATCCCCAACACGGATGTGGTGATACTCAGTACCAACATCACAGCAAGGTTTGTGATCAAAAATAAGGCAATGCGTTTCATAGATCAGATTCTCCGACGATTTGTTGAAGCGTCTCTTAGATGCGGGTGAGGGGACAGAAGTTCAAGTGCGTAAGCGATCTTCGCGCATCATTTGTGCGCCGCGTTCAGCAATCATTAACGTTGGGCTATTGGTGTTGCCCGAGGTGATGGTGGGCATGATCGAGGCATCGACTATCCGTAGCCCTAACAAGCCATGTGCACGCAAACGCGAATCCACCACGGCGGCCGTGTTGGCTGGGCCCATCCGGCAGGTACCGACCGGATGAAAAATGGTGGTGCCGATATCGCCCGCCGCCGCAGCCAGTTGTGCATCGCTTTGTACGCTTGGGCCAGGTAAAAACTCTTCGGGGCGATAGGCAGCGAGTGCGGGCTGTGAGGCGATGCGTCGCGCTAAACGTAATGCGTCAATGGCTACTTGTTGATCGGCGGTGGTGGATAAGTAGCGCGGATGGATCCGCGGTGCGTCTCGAGCATCTGCACTAGCGAGTCGAACATAGCCGCGTGCGGTCGGACGTAAATTACACACCGACGCAGTCAACGCTGGAAACTGATGGAGCGGCTCGCCAAATCGATCTAAAGACAAAGGTTGCACATGAAATTCAACGTTGGCACGCGCTTGTGATGGATCAGAGCGGGCAAAAGCACCGAGTTGACTGGGCGCCATCGTTAACGGACCGGTGCGAAATAACGCGTACTCCAAGGCCATCTGCATTTTGTGCCACAGTGAGTGTGAACGTTCATTTAACGTGCGTACACCGCGCACCCGAAACGCCATACGCAGTTGGAGATGGTCTTGTAGATGTTCGCCGACATGCGGATTGTCGTGTACCACCGGTACACCGTGCTGTTGTAAAAGATCACCAGGCCCGATCCCTGAACACTGCAGCAAATGCGGCGAACCAATCGCTCCTGCAGCCAATACGGTTTCAATCCGTGAGGCGGCAAAAAACAGTTGGTTGTTTTGCCAAAACTCAACGCCAGTGATGCGTTGATTATTGACGCAAAGACGTTTGACTTGTGCCAAGGTGCGCACTTCAAGATTTGGTCGATGCTGTATGGGACGCAAAAATGCTTTGCTGGTATTCCAGCGCACACCACGCCGCTGATTGACTTCAAAAAACCCCGCGCCCGCGTTGTCACCACCGTTGTAATCCGCGGTAGGCGTAATGCCTGCTTGTGCAGCGGCATCGCGCCAGGCATTTAAAATTTCCCAAGATAAGCGTTGTTTTTCGACGCGCCACTCACCACGATCACCATGCACGGCATTGGCGCCGGCGTGATGATTTTCGCTGGCTTTAAAAATTGGTAACACGTTGTCCCATGCCCACCCGTGATCGCCGGTGTGCGCTGCCCAAGCGTCGTAATCGGCTGCTTGACCACGCAGATAAAGCATCGCATTGATCGAAGAGCAACCACCCAGTACGCGACCGCGCGCATACAAGATGCTGCGACCGTTTAAGCCGGGATCGGGTTCGGTGCGAAAGCACCAATCGGTCCGCGGATTGCCGATGCAATACAAATAACCCACCGGGATGTGAATCCACATCCAATTATCTTTACCGCCGGCTTCGAGTAATAACACGCGCACATCGGGGTCGGCGGATAGTCGATTGGCCAACACACAGCCTGCCGTGCCGGCACCGACAATCACGTAATCAAATGTACCCGCTGATCTCACGCGTGGTGTCGCTGCTGAATCAGTCGATCACGCACGCTAGCGACTAGACCACGCGCACACTGATGTCATACAAGCCATCAATGTGTGCTTCCATCAGGTCGCCTGGTTTGACTGGCCCCACATTTTCGGGGGTGCCGGAGTAAATGATGTCGCCTGCAAATAGTTCGTAGTATTGCGAAAGATTTGCGATTTGCTCAGCAACTGACCAGATCATTTTGTTGAGGTCAGACGTTTGTTTGATCTGTCCATTGACCTTGAGTTGAATGTTGCCGCGCGTGAAGTGTCCAGTGCGACTAGCGAGATGCAAATCGCTCACGATGGCCGATTTGTCGAATGATTTACCGAGCTCCCAGGGTTTTTTCTGATCACCCATCATGCGTTGTAAATCGCGTCGCGTCATGTCTAATCCAATACCGTAGGCATAAACCAACTTCAGCGCCTGATCGACCGCGATGTTGCGCCCGCCTTGACCGAGGGCGGCTACCAGTTCGACTTCGTAGTGATAGTTTTTGGTGAGCGGTGGGTAGGGATGATCCACCGTCACGCCGCGTGGAACGCGTTGAATCGCATCGGTTGGTTTTTGAAAGAAAAACGGTGGTTCACGATCGGGATCTGAACCCATCTCGCGCGAATGCGCTGCGTAGTTTCTACCGACGCAATAAATACGACGCACTTGAAAGCGCTGCGCGCTATCGACAATCGGTAAGGTGACGGGTGCGTGCGCAAACAAAATATCGCCATCAGGCGTTGCGCTAGCGCTGTGGCTGGTGCTAGCCATGGCGCTGGTGGCGATGGCCGTGGCTGAGGTGAGGAAAGCTCTGCGTGTTGTGCGCATGGGATTCTCCAAGGCGCCACCCAATGTGGCGAGCGCCATGCTATCACCGTGCTGTACGTACGATACCGTGCGCTTACTCTGGTTTGATATTTCCGTCGCGGATCACTTTGGCCCATTTGGTGACTTCATTTTGAATGAAGTTTTGAACCGCTTCCGGGGTGCTCCCAGCGACGTCAATGCCCTGTGGTCCAAGTCGTTCGCGTAAATCGGGTTGCGCGAGTATCGCGGTGGTTTCGCGATTCAAGCGCTCAACGATATCGCGTGGCGTACCTGCTGGTGCCAGTAAGGCGTAAACCGCAACGGACTCAAAACCTGGATAGCCAGCTTCTTCAACGGTGGGTACATCGGGCAAGATCGCCGAACGTTTGCGCGTGGTTACCGCTAACGCACGTAATTTTCCAGCGCGGATATGCGGCAGATGCGGTGGCAAAGTATCGAGTGTGATCGAGACTTGGCCATTCATCAGATCGGGGATAAAGAGTTGTGTGCCTTTATATGGAATATGCACAACATTCACGCCCGCTTGTTGTTTGAATAGTTCGCAGGTCAGATGAATGAGACCCCCCGTGCCAGACGAGGCGCAATTGTGTTTGCCCGGATTGGCTTTGAGTAAGCTCACTAAACTTTTTACCGAATCGACAGGCAAGCCTGGATAGATCACGAGGGCATTGGTAATTTGCGCAGTCATCGAGATCGGTGCGAAGTCTTTGCGGATGTCGTAACCAATGTTGCGGTAATACGTCATGCCAATCGAGTGCGAGGCAATCGATCCCATCAGGATCGTGTAACCATCCGCCACAGATTTTGCCGCGGCTTCTGCGCCAATATTGGCGCCCGCACCAGGCTTGTTATCGATAATGACTGGTTGTCCTAAGCGTTGTGCGAGTCGCTCTGCGACGGCGCGCGCCAAGATATCGGTGGCGCCTCCGGCAGGGAACGGCACAATCATGCGCACTGGTTTGGTTGGGTACGTGCCCTGTGCGAGTGCATATGTTGTACTTAATGATGCACTGATCAGTAACGCCAAGGTGACTAACACGCGTGTGTGCAATAGAAACAAACGGGAAAAAACAGCGCAGAGATTAACGTTCACGTGATCACTCCAACTTGCGGGGGAAATTTAATGACTAGAAAGAAACGTGCCTGCCTAACGTTCCGTTAACGACGTGTCACGAGTCGTACGGCGAGTAACACTAACCCTCCACCAATGACGGTAGCCAAACCCACGGGCTCGTCCAAAAATAGCGCGCCCCAAAAGACGCCAAAGGCGGGAATAAGAAACGCCACCGATAAGGTTCGGGTCGGACCCACATCGGCAATCAATCGAAAATAAAGCAAATAGGCGATTGCGCTGCACACCAATGCAATGGCCAGAACCGCACCGATGACGGTCATTGACCAAACGCTACTCGGAGGATGTGCGGGCAATACAGGTAACAATGCGATCTCGGCCACCAGTAAGCTCGCAGCAGTGAGCGGTAACGCGTTGATCTGACCACCACAGCGCTTTAACCACGTGGTGGTTAAGGCGTAGCACAAGGTTGCACCGGTACAGGCCGCAACGCCAAGTAATACTGGCAAGCTCAGTGTGCCTGGGCTGAGACCAACCAACGCGATCACGCCGAGCGTACCTAAAATTAAACCCAAGCCGCGCCGGCGGTTGAGTCTTTCATCTAACCAAAGTGCTGCACAGATCGCGCCAAAAAAAGGGGTCGTGGCATTGAGAATGGCCATCGTGCCTGCACTGAGGTGCTGACCCGACCACGCATACAGTAACCAAGGTAGTGCGGCATTGCCTAAGCCCATCACCAGGTAAGCACGCCAATGTGTCCGCCAATCAAAGGTAAGACCGCGCAACAGTGTGAGGCTCAACATTACCAGCGCAGCGATACCAACGCGATAGGCGGTTAACCATTCTGGTCCGAGTGCACCAATCGTTAGACGCACAAATAAAAAAGATGCGCCCCAAATCGCTGCAAGCGTAATCAGGCGAGCGTAATCAGCAACGCGCATGGGATTCATGCGCGCTTCATTTGCCTTGAGGTCTCAACAATGCGCGAGCGTTTCAGGCGACGCGACGCTTAAGAAACTTCACGATGGTGGTGATGGGTGTACGTTTTTTTGCGGTGGGTAACGGCTCGGGCTGATATCCCGGTTCACGCTTTTCGCTGCGGGCTAAACGTTTGCCTTCGGCCACTTGGCGTAAGCGTTCTTCTTCCATCGGATCAAGCGGACGTGCGCTTCGGCGTGCACCGGCCGGACCGCGATGTGTGTACCCCGTGCCTGGTGTGCCGCGATATCCACCGGCAGGACGCGCACCACGTCCATCGCGTCGCTGTCCTGGCGCACCACCAGGCCGCGCATTGGCGGGGCGTGGTCGTGCATTGGGATGACGAGCTTGGGCGTTCGCATTGGCGTTCGCATTGGGGTTCGCATTGGGGTTCGCGTTGGGATTGGCGTTGGGATTGCCATGACCGTGCTGCGCGTTGGCACTGCCTTGCCCTGGACGTGGCCCACGGCGTTGACGACGTTGTTGACCGGGCTGACCCGGTACGCGTGCTTGTCCATGCATTGGAGGGCGCGGTCCACGTGGCGCATCGGTGGCTGAAGGCGCACCGGTGCGTGCCGCTGCATTGGAGGGTCGTTGATGATTGTTTTGACGACGACGCCGGCGTTTACCAGCAGGACGTTGCGAGCCGTACGGTGGGGCGTTGTGCGTGCTCAGTGGGCGACCATCCGGACCCACGTCGGGCTGACGCTCGTCTTCATCCTCGATGTCAAATGGACGTGCCGTGTGGTGCGGTTCGATGTGGCTGATCGGAAGTTTTGGATCGATTGGTTGCGTACTCTCTTCATCGAAATCTTTGCCAAGATAAGGATGGGGGGCCGGTTGTGCAGCATGTGAGCCAACGGGATTCACTGGAGCTGCGCCGTACCGTGGATGATGGGTGCGCGGTTCACGCGGCGCTCTAGGTGCACGCGGACCACGTAATTGACGGTGCATGCGCTGTTGTGGTCTTGGCGGGCGTGGTGCATCTTCATCGGCTCGACGCGGTTCGCTCGACGCTGTGCCGGGTTCAAACCCTTCGAGCGTGCGTTGTTCCACCGGCCGATTCATCAAGCGCTCAATCGCCACGAGCAGTGGGCGATCGTCTTGCGATACCAAAGACACGGCGGCGCCAGATTCACCAGCACGTCCGGTGCGTCCAATGCGATGGACGTAGTCTTCGGCCACATGCGGTAAGTCATAGTTCACGACATGTGGAAGCGCTTCAATATCTAAGCCCCGAGCAGCGATATCTGTTGCTACCAACACTTGCAGTTCGCCCGCTTTGAAGCGTTTCAGTGCACGTGTACGAGCCGGCTGACTTTTGTTGCCGTGAATTGCATCGGCAATGATGCCATCGCGTTCGAGTTGTTGTGCTAAGCGATTGGCGCCATGTTTGGTGCGAGTAAAAACCAGCACCTGCTGCCATTGATTGGTTTTGACCAAGTGCGCGAGTAACTCACGCTTGCGTTCGCGATCGACCAAGTAGGCCACTTGAGCCACCAATTCAGCGGGCGTGTTTCGGCGCGCCACTTCGATGGTGACTGGATCATTTAATAACGTACTCGCCAGTTTACGAATGTCATCAGAAAAGGTGGCGGAGAACAGTAAGTTTTGTCGCTGCGCTGGCAAAAGGGCAAGCACGCGCCGGATGTCGTGAATAAAGCCCATATCGAGCATGCGATCGGCTTCATCCAACACCAAGATTTCGATGTGCGCCAAGCTCAATGTGCCTTGTCCAGCGTGATCAAGTAAACGTCCGGGGGTGGCCACCAAAATATCGACACCACGTCGTAACTCTGCAATTTGTGGATTGATATTCACGCCACCAAAGATGGTGGTTGAGCGTAGGTTCAAGTGCTGACCGTAGGTGCGAATGCTTTCATGCACTTGTGAGGCGAGCTCACGTGTTGGGGTCAGTACCAGTGCGCGTATCGGTGGCGTGCCATCCGTTGGATGCGTTGGCGTTGATGTGCTCAAGCGCTGCAACATCGGCAAAGTAAAACTGGCTGTTTTGCCGGTGCCGGTTTGCGCTGCGCCCAAAATGTCCCGACCAGACAAAATCACGGGAATCGCTTGCAGCTGAATGGGGGTGGGTTCGGTATAACCTTGCTCAGCGACAGCACGCAATAGCGAATCTGCCAAACCAAGCGTCGAAAACGACGTTGTTTCGATGACACTCTCCTGGATATCGGCCTGGGAAGAATGAACTTCCTTGAACGTCTTGGGACTTCAGAACCGGTTCAGGCTGATGGGCTTCTCTAGAGATCCACGACAACCAGAACGGTGTCGGGGACGGGCGGGATCGCCAACCGGATGAGGCGACGCACAACCACGATCAACATCATACCTGATTTTGCGAAGCGGTGTTCACATCTGTCTGCGTAATGGTGGGTGCTGGCACATCGCGCACGACATAGTGCTTACGCACTGGCTCAAGCA
>CAWUMP010000010.1:0-21477 GCA_963923385.1 uncultured bacterium
TCTCTTCCCCGACCCCGCCTGATGCGCTGGGTTTTGAGCAAGCACTGGCTGAGCTCGAGTCGTTGGTCGAGCGGATGGAGGGCGCCAGTTTGACGCTCGAAGAAAGCCTGGCCGCCCATCAGCGTGGCTTACTCCTCGCGCGGCATTGTCAGCAGCGTCTTGAAAGCGCGCGCCAGCAAGTGAAGGTGCTCGAGGGTGAGTTGTTGCGCGAGCTGGAGCCCGGCAGCGATGACGATGACGAGTGATTTTTCAAGCTGGACCGAATCGGTTCAGCAACGCATGGAAACTGCGCTTGCGCGCTTGTTACCCACAGCCACAATTTCTCCAGAACGTCTGCATCAAGCCATGCGTTACGCCACGCTTGAAGGGGGTAAACGCGTGCGACCGTTGCTCACCTTTGCAGCGGGTGCCCTGACCAACGCAGCACCCGCGCGGCTCGAGATTGCGGCCGCGGCGGTGGAAATGATTCATGCCTATTCATTGGTGCACGATGACATGCCATGCATGGACAACGATGTGCTACGCAGGGGCAAACCCACGGTGCACGTGGCCTACGATGAGTCGACTGCACTGCTCGTGGGCGATGCCTTGCAGTCGCGTGCGTTTGAGTTACTGACACAAGAAAATTTGGCTGACTCTGCTGACCGGCAACTGGCGATGGTGCGCATCTTGGCCGAGGCCGCCGGTTCCTGTGGCATGGCCGGAGGACAGGCGATTGATTTGGCTGCAACCGGACAGACCCTCGGGGTTGAGGCGCTTGAGTTTATGCATCGACGCAAAACCGGCGCCTTAATTCGCGCGGCAGTGTTGTTGGGGGCTTATTGCGGTACGCCTTTCAGTGCCAAGCAAATGGCGCAACTGGAGATCTATGCCGATGCCATTGGCCTGGCATTTCAGGTCGTCGATGACGTGCTCGATGCGCAGGCCGATTCCGCTACCTTAGGAAAGACCGCCGGCAAAGACGCTGCGCAGGGGAAGGCCACTTACGTGACTGCGCTTGGCGTGGCGCAAGCCCAAACCAAGGCCGAAGACTTGCGCTTACAAAGCCACGCGGCGATTGCAAGCTTTGGCGGGGCAAGCCAGCGTTTGGCGCAGCTTGCCGATTTCATTGTGCTGCGACAGTTCTGAGAAAACTACTAAATCTGAGACAATTAATACATGAATTCCGCCACCGCCCTTCCCGGTGAATCTGCCGCTCGATCCACCGACTCTCGGGCCGACACAGATTCGCAGATCCCCCCAGTGACGCCATACACCTTACTCCAGTCGATCGATGATCCTGCGCAACTACGCACACTCGATCGACGCCAACTCGGTCAGCTTGCCGATGAGTTACGTGCCTACGTCCTCGATTCAGTGTCTAAAACGGGTGGCCATCTTTCATCGAACTTAGGTACGGTCGAACTGACCATCGCGCTGCATTACATTTTTGATACACCGGACGATCGGATTGTGTGGGACGTGGGTCACCAAACCTATCCACATAAAATTTTGACAGGCCGTCGAGATCGCATGCCCAGTCTGCGTCAGTTAGATGGTTTGTCCGGATTCCCCAAGCGTGATGAGTCGCCATACGACGCGTTTGGTACCGCACATTCATCGACCTCAATTTCGGCAGCACTTGGTATGGCGGTTGGCGCAAAGTTACAAGGCGCATCGCGTCGTGCGATCGCAGTGATTGGTGATGGTGCAATGACCGCAGGCATGGCGTTTGAAGCCATGAATAACGCCGGCGCCATGGATGTGGATTTACTGGTCGTGCTAAACGACAACGAAATGTCGATTTCTCCACCGGTGGGTGCGTTGACTAATCACTTTGCACGATTACTTTCGGGCAGCATGTATGACACCGCGAAGCGTGCCAGTGAACACATGTTGCGTCGTATGCCCGCTGTTCGCGAGTTGGCGCGACGTGCCGAAGAACATGTCAAGGGCATGGTCACGCCAAGCACGTTGTTTGAAGAGTTTGGCTTTAACTACATCGGTCCCATCGATGGGCATGATCTCGATGCGTTGTTGCCCACGTTAGCGAATATTCGCAAACTCAAAGGCCCGCAGTTCTTGCATGTGATTACGCGTAAAGGACAGGGCTACAAGCTCGCTGAAGAAGATCCGGTGCTGTATCACGGCCCCGGAAAATTTGATCCGTTACAAGGCATCACACCAAGCAAGAGCGCAAAGCCGACCTACAGCCAAATTTTTGGCGATTGGTTGTGTGAAACCGCAGCGGTCGATCCCAAATTGGTGGCCATTACACCGGCCATGCGCGAAGGCTCTGGGATGGTGCGATACGCCGCGCAATTTCCGGACCGTTACTTTGATGTGGGCATTGCTGAACAACACGCAGTTACCTTTGCAGCGGGTTTAGCCTGCGAAGAACTCAAGCCCGTGGTCGCGATTTACTCTACGTTTTTACAACGTGGTTACGACCAGCTGATACATGATGTGGCGATTCAAAATCTGCCTGTGGTGTTTGCGCTCGATCGCGGCGGTATTGTTGGTGCCGATGGCGCAACACATAATGGGGTGTATGACATCGCATTTTTGCGTTGTGTACCCAACATGACGGTGATGGCGCCGGCCGATGAAAATGAATGCCGTCAGATGTTGTCGCTGGGTTTAACACTGGCCGGCCCATCGGCGGTGCGTTACCCCCGTGGCGCTGGTCCAGGCGCAGCCCTACAGCCGATTGGGACGACCTTGGCATTGGGCAAAGCCGATCTGCGTCGGCAAGGAAAACGTGTGGCGATTCTCGCCTTTGGTGGGATGTTGGCCCCAGCCCTTCAGGCGGCCGATGCACTCGATGCCACGGTGGTGAATATGCGTTTTGTGAAACCGCTAGATGAGGCGCTGTTACAACAAATCGCTGTCAGCCATGAACTGATTGTCACGGTTGAGGAGCACGCGGTGATGGGCGGGGCGGGTAGTGCGGTCGCTGAGTCCTTGGCCCAAACGCATGCGTCGGCTCGATTACTCCTGCTCGGATTGCCAGATCGCTTTATTGATCATGGAGATCCGGTTCGCTTGCTCGCCGCGCTGGGCTTAGATGCGGCCGGGATTGAGGCGTCGATTCGTGCGGCACTGAAGTAACCGCACCGCCTTAACCCTATTCTTAAAGTGAATATCCGAGCGAATTGCTCGGATGTTAGAATCCGCGCATGAAAACAAGCGAAACCAACACGATTCCCGATGTCCAAAGCTCGGCCGATACGCGCCGAATTGCGATCGACAAAGTGGGGATCAAGTCCATCCGCCATCCGGTGCGTATTCAAGAGCGCGCGGGTTCAGCGCAGCATACGGTTGCCATATTCAACATGTATGTGGGATTGCCCCAAGAGTTTAAGGGCACGCACATGTCGCGCTTTGTACAAATCTTGAACGCGCATGAGCGTGAGATCACGGTCGCTTCGTTTCAAGCCATGCTCGTCGAGATGGTGGCCAAGCTTGAGGCGCAAGAAGGGCATATTGAAATGACCTTTCCGTATTTCATCGACAAGGCCGCACCGATTTCTGGCGTGCGTAGTTTGATGGACTACGAAGTCACCTTTCGCGGTGATGTAAAAAACGGGCAACCCGAGTTCTCAATGAAGATCGTGGTGCCAGTGACCAGCTTGTGCCCCTGCTCGAAGCAAATTTCTGACTACGGTGCACACAATCAACGCTCGCATGTCACTGTGACGGTCACGACGGGTGAATTTGTTTGGATTGAAGAGATTGTCGAAGCGGTTGAAAAACAAGCCTCATGTGAGTTGTATGGTTTGCTTAAACGCCCCGATGAAAAATATGTCACCGAGCGCGCTTACGACAATCCAAAATTTGTCGAAGACATGGTGCGTGACGTCGCCGCAGTCATGAACACCGATCAGCGCGTATTGGCTTACGTGGTTGAATCAGAAAATTTTGAGTCGATCCACAATCACTCAGCGTACGCGTTAATTCAACGCGATAAACGTTTGAGCTGAGCTTCAATCGATGGGCGCTGCCAACGTAGCTCTTCGCCCAGTGGCTATCGTGCAACACGCTGCAGGTGAAGGGCCCGGGTATTTCGCCGACTGGCTCGATCAACAATCCCAGCCCTGGCAATGCATCGCACTCGATACGGGCGCCAGCTTACCGCGTGACCCGCAGGCCTTTTCTGGCCTGGTCTTTATGGGTGGCGCGATGAGCGTGAACGATCCATTGCCTTGGATTGATCGCGCGCTACGTTTAATCCGTGCTTGCGTAGCACACGACGTGCCTGTCTTGGGGCATTGCTTGGGTGGGCAGCTGATGGCCAAAGCGTTTGGTGGTGTGGTGCAAGCCAATCCGGTCAAAGAAATTGGTTGGGCACCTGTGCTCATCGAGGACAACGGTGTGGCGCGCCACTGGTTTGGTGAAACGCAGCGGGTCGAAGCCTTTCATTGGCACGGAGAAACGTTCAGCGTGCCACCGGGTGGAACACGCTTGGCCCACTCGGCGCATTGCGCTAACCAAGCCTTTTCGATTGGCAAGCATTTGGGATTGCAGTGTCACATCGAAATGACTGCGCAAATGGTGCATGACTGGTGTGAGGCTGGCCGTGATGAAATGCAAGCGGCGAGCACCAGCCCGGCTGTGCAAAGCGCCACGCAAATGCAACGCGATCTCGATGCACGCATTGCAGCGTTGCATGCACTGGCCGACAGAATATATCGCGTGTGGCTCAGCGGTTTACGTCTCGATTAAATCAACCAGGCAGCGCTACTGCGCGTCACAATGCCGTGATGCTTAATCGCGAAAATTATTAAACTGTAGTGGCACATCCGTCACTTTTTGACGTACCAGTGCAATTGCCGCTTGCAAATCATCGCGCTTGGCACCCTGCACACGCACGGCATCACCTTGAATGCTGGCAGTCACTTTGAGTTTGGCATCCTTAATCAGTCGATGGATTTCTTTGCCCTTTTCTGTGGGCACGCCAACCTTCACCGTGACCTGACGTTTGACTTTATCGCCTGAAATTTTTTCGATCTCGGCCTCTTCAAGACAGCGAATATCCACACCGCGCTTTGCCATGCGGGCGCGCAACACGTCGATCACTTGGCCGAGTTTGTACGCATCGTCTGCAAACACCGTGAGCACCAAATCACTTTGTTCGACACGGGCATCCGAACCCTTGAAATCAAAGCGCGTGCTGATTTCTTTGTTGGTTTGCTCGAGCGCGTTTTTGACCTCTTGCTTATCGACTTCAGAAACGATATCGAATGAAGGCATACGCGGTCTCCAAAAAATGCAACGGTCAAAGGCAATGATGACGCAGATTTTACCGGCGGATGATGCGCCTCGCCCAGGCCATCGGGCGAGGCTATGCGGCGTGGCTTAGCGGAACTGCGCGTCACGCCAACGAATGGCGGCCTTGAGACCTTCTTCGCGTGCCACTTTACGGAATGCCGCTCCCTCGGGTGACGGGGCCATCGAAGTGAGGCAGAACATTTCTTGGCCGTATTCAATATTCGCCATCAAGCCACGCATATCGTAAGCGCGATTGATCGCTTCTTTATTTTGCTTCATCGCGATGGCGGGTAAGCGAGCCATGCGCAGCGCCACTTTACGCGCTTCGGCCATTAAGTCTGCTGCAGGAACCACACGATTCACTAAGCCAATGCGTAAGGCTTCGGCGGCATCAATGCGTTCGCCCAGTAACAACAGTTCTTTGGTGTGCTTCATGCCTATGACCCAAGGCATGATCAGAAACGGTGGCGCCGAGCAAAACTCAATTTCTGGCTCGCCAAATTGCGCGTTATCTGCAGCGACGGTGTAGTCGCAAGTCATCGACAAATCACAGCCACCACCTAAGCAATAACCATTGACAGCAGCCACCACGGGTAAACGCGAACGCCAAATACGTAACCACGTTTCGTTGCCGTCTTTTGCGTGTTCGCGCCAATCTTGCACCGTGGTGCGCGGTTGTTCACGTGGGGTGATATCAAAACCTGCGCTAAAGGCTTTTCCGGTTGCGGTAATGATGACCGCACGCACACTTTCATCGCGTTCAAGCTCATCCATCGCACCGCGCACATCGGCGAGCAACTGATCGGACAGAGAATTCATTTTTTCTGGCCGATTGAGGGTGATCACACCCAGTGCGCCATCGCGCGCAAGTAACAAAGTGGAGTAGCTCATACCATTTCCTTTCAGGGGTTAGAAACGCGCGGGATCACCAGCGCATCAAGAATTCGGACGCCCTCACCCAAGGGCAGAACAGCCACTGGATTGAGATCGACCGCTTCAAGTACATCACCATAGGCGGCACCAATCGCAGATAAGCGCGCCACCAATTGTTCAAACGCGGGCGCGTCTGCAGCAGGTGCGCCCCGAAACCCAGCCAACAACTGAGCGCCGCGTGTGCGACCCACTAATTGATGTGCGCTGTCGTGGTGAATCGGGCACAAAGCGAGCGCGGCATCTTGTAACAGCTCAACGAGCACGCCACCGCTACCGACCACCACGCCCATACCAAATGGAGGGTGTTGCGTGAGACCGGCAATCATTTCAACACCGCCGCGGATCATTTCTTGGACCAGCACACCATCAATACGTGCCTGGGGGGCTTTGGTACGCACGTTGTTGAGGAGTTGCTCAAAGCCGACACGTAGCTCATCACCGTTTTCGATTCCAAGAATGACGCCACCGACTTCAGATTTATGCGCGATGTCTGGCGATTCAATTTTGAGTACCAACGGATACCTTAAGCGTGAGGCTGCAGCAATCGCTTCATAGATATCACCCGCGAGCACTTCGCGGGTCACTGCTAACCCATGATCACCAAGAAAATTTTTCGCTTCACGCTCAGTCAGTGCTTTACCTGAAGCTAACCGCGCATGCCAATGTGGTTGGACGTCGACGTGCGCTGGCGCAGGTTGTGCTGGATCTTCGAGTTGTTGTAATCGCTCGGCGTGCGACAACGCACGTTGAAACGCTAACAAACTGGCGCGCGTCCCCTGTAGCGTGGGTACGTTTGCCGCGTGCAGTGGTTCAAGTACATGCGGATGCATGCCACCAGCCACCATACTAAAAAAAGCAACAGGTTTATCGACGCGCGCAGCAACGCGCGCCGTGGCTTCAGCGATGCGACGATAGTTACCAGAACCGAGTTTAGATAATCCGGGTGGACAATCTTGTGCAGCAGCGACTAAGGCAATGGCCGGATCGCTTGCCAGTGCTTCTAAACAGGCTTCATAAATGCGGGTGTCGTACACCGCATTGCCTGTGGCATCGAGTGGATTAGAGGGCGTGCCAAACGCTGGCATCACCGCGCGTAATTGCGTGTGTGTTTCTGGTGCGAGATCGGGTAACGCGATGGACAATTGCTCTGCGATATCGCACAGCATTGCCGTTTCACCACCACTGACTGAGATGATGCCTATCCCACCTCGGCTAGGACGTTGTCGTAAATGCAGCATCAACGCCAGACTTTCGGTCATCTCATCTAAGTCGTTGACGCTAATCACACCGTGCGCTTCAAAAAACGCGGCATGTGCGTCGGCCGAACCCGCAAGCGCACCAGTATGCGCTGCAGAAGCTGCAGCGCCGCGTTTGGATTTGCCGACTTTTAATGCAACGACAGGTTTACCTGCGCGATGCATTGCTTGCATGGCGTGCGCAAATGCTGCTGGGTCGCGCATCGTTTCCATAAATAGCGCAACGGCACGTGTCTCGGGTGCTTGCGCGAGATAGTGCAGGTATTCGGGCATATCCAGTACCGCGGCGTTTCCTGCAGACACTAGGTGCGATAAACCAAACCGCGCGAGTGTAGAAATCGCAATACATCCCGAGCCAGAGTGCGACACCACCGCTAGGCCACCGGGCCAAACGCTCTCGGGTACCGAGGAGCTGTACAACGTAGTGCGTTGTGCGATGTTCACCAAACCGAGGCAGTTTGGTCCACAGATCACCAAACCAGTGCGCTCACACAGCGCTTGCAGACTGGTTTGTAATGCACGACCTTCTTCACCCAGTTCAGCAAACCCGCTGGCAAATACAACTGCAGCGCGAACGCCGTGCGATGCGGCTTCTTCGAGCGCTTGCAGCACCTTATCCGCAGAGAGCGCCAGCACAACACAGTCAGGAACTTCAGGTAGCGATGCAATATTTGCATACGCACGTTGCCCAGCGACCTCTGTTGCGGTGGGATGTATCGGATATAGGCCACCAGAGAAACCAAAGCGGACCAGATTGGCGACGACGTTATTACCGAGTGTGTTTTCACGCGGAGATGCCCCCAAAATCGCCACGCGTTTTGGTTCAAGTAACGGCTGTAGGCGATGCGCAGGACTGGAAGATGTAAGGGACATGCGTCACAAGCGAGAAGGAGGTCACGTTGCGAAAATGCAGTTCGCAACGGCGCGCAGACAATCTGTAGCGCTCCGGCAATGGTATATCCTTTGCTTATCAAAGTTGCTGATGCCCCCTGCTGTTTAACCTGCTGTTTCTACATATTGACCAAGGAGCCCGCATGCGTCTTCTTTTAAAGCTCACCGCCCTCATGGTGGTGTTGTGCTGTGCAGCGCTTTCACATGCACAACCTGCTGCATATCCGAACAAAACCATCACGGTGATTAGTCCATTTGCGTTAGGCGGTACCTCTGACTTTGCGGGTCGTTTAGTGACCATGAAGTTGGCCGAAACGTTGGGTTGGCGCATCGTGCTCGAAGCCAAGCCAGGTGCCAATGGACAGATCGGCACTGACTACGTGGCTAAGTCGGCCCCCGATGGATACACGCTGGTGTTAGGCCCAAGCTCTACACACGCGATTAACCCTGCGCTGTTTAAAAACCTACCCTACGATTTACAGCGCGATTTTGTTGGTATCACCATGTTAGGTGCCACGGCAAACATCATTGCCGTGAATCCGGTGACGCCGGCCAATAATTTGCGTGAGCTCATTGCTTATGCCAAAGCCAACCCTGGCAAGTTAGCGTTCTCTTCACCTGGGGCAGGCACCTCGGTGCATTTAACTGGTGAAGTGCTGAAGGACATGGCGGGCATTGATCTGTTGCACGTACCTTACAAAGGTAGCGGCCCTTCGATGGCTGCTGTCCTTGGTGGTGAGGTGCAAGTGCTGGTTGAAAATATTTCAGCTGCTGTTCCTAACGTCAAGGCCGGCCGCTTACGCCCGATTGCAGTGACTTCATTGAAACGTCAACCCGCTTTACCAGATGTGCCAACGATGGACGAGGCCGGCTTGCCTGGGTTTGAGATGTTGGCATGGTTTAGTTTGTTTGCACCTGCCGCGACGCCGAAAGACATCGTGCAGCGCTTAAACACCGAAGTAAATAAAGTGCTCAACATGCCAGAGATTCGCGAGCAAATGCAATCGCGTGCGCTCGACCCCCGTCCAATGACCTTAGAGCAATTCAGTACGGTTTGGAAACGCGACATGGATAAATACGCCACCATCGTGAAGAAAGCCAAAATCACGATTGAGTAACTCGCGTGCACTGCAGTGCGTTGATCAAAAAAAACGCCGGGGTCCCCGGCGTTTTTTTTGGCAAGTTGCAACCGATTACTTGCGACGTTTCGTGTTGAGTTTTGCAGCGATACGCATGCGCAACGCATTGAGCTTAATAAAGCCAGCTGCATCCGCTTGATTGTAGGCACCACCGTCATCATCAAACGTTGAGATCTTCGAATCAAACAACGAGTCGGTTTTGGAACTGCGACCAGTGACGATCACGGTGCCTTTGTACAGTTTTAAGCGTACGCGACCGTTGACGCTGCGTTGTGACTCATCGATCAGTTTTTGTAGTAAGAGGCGCTCTGGGCTAAACCAATAGCCGTTGTAAACCAAGCGCGCGTAACGTGGCATGAGATCATCCTTGAGTGCCAGCACTTCGCGGTCCATGGTGAGTGACTCCATGGCACGATGCGCGCGCAACATGATGGTGCCTCCGGGGGTTTCGTAACAGCCGCGCGACTTCATGCCGACGTAGCGATTTTCGAGTAAATCTAAACGTCCAATACCATGTTTTCCGCCCAAGCGATTGAGCTCGGTGAGTACGTTCGCAGCGCTCATACGTTTGCCATTGATGCCGACGATATCGCCGTGCACGTAATCGAGCTCAATCGTTTCGGGTCGATTGGGTGCTTTTTGTGGCGATGTGGTAATACGCCACATGGATTCTTCGGGCTCAAAATCTGGGTCTTCGAGAATGCCGCCTTCATAAGAAATATGCAGCAAATTTGCATCCATCGAATAGGGCGCGCCGCCTTTGCGTTTTTTGTAATCGACAGGAATGCCATGTTGATCGGCATAGGCGAGTAATTTATCGCGCGAGAGTAAATCCCACTCACGCCATGGTGCGATGATCTTCACGTCAGGCATCAGTGCATACGCACCCAGTTCAAAGCGTACTTGATCGTTGCCTTTGCCGGTGGCGCCATGGCTGATGGCATCGGCACCCGTTTTGCGCGCGATCTCAACCAAGCGCTTGGCAATCAAGGGACGAGCAATCGAGGTGCCTAAAAGATATTCACCCTCATAGACCGCATTGGCGCGAAACATTGGAAAGACGAAGTCGCGCACAAACTCTTCACGCAAGTCTTCGATAAAAATTTGCTTCACACCAAACATGCGCGCTTTTTTTCGAGCGGGCGATAGTTCTTCGCCCTGACCGATATCAGCCGTAAAGGTGATGACTTCGCATTCGTAGACGTCTTGCAGCCATTTCAAAATGACCGAAGTGTCTAGCCCGCCGGAGTACGCCAGGACGACTTTACGGACTTTGTTCGCTTTGGTAGACGCTGTTTTTTTCTTCGTTGCCATTGTCTTTGTTGCCATTACGATTCCACTTTTCCTAGAAGCAAAAATTCAAGTAATGCCTTTTGTGTGTGTAAACGATTTTCTGCTTCGTCCCACACCACACTGTGTGGCCCGTCCATGACCTCGGCGGAGACTTCTTCGCCGCGATGTGCTGGCAGACAGTGCATAAAGAGCGCATCTTTTTTTGCCACGCGCATCATGTCTGCGTCAACCTGCCAGTCTTCAAAATCTTTTTTGCGTGCTTCGTTTTCTGCTTCAAAGCCCATGCTGGTCCACACATCGGTGGTGACCAAATCTGCATCACGCGCCGCTTGCATCGGATCGGTGAACTCTTCGTAATGGTTGGTGCCGTATAAACCAGCGCGTTCGGGTTCCACTTCGTAGCCTGGCGGCGTCGAGACGTGCACATTAAATCCAAACACCTCGGCCGCTTGTAGCCACGTATTGCAGACGTTGTTTGAATCACCAATCCAGCACACCGTTTTGCCAGCGATATCGCCACGATGTTCGATGTAGGTGTAGATATCGGCCAAGATTTGGCAAGGGTGATATTCGTTGGTGAGTCCATTGATGACGGGCACGCGCGAGTTAGCCGCAAAACGCTCGATGATGTCTTGTTCAAAGGTACGAATCATCACGGCATCTGACATCCGCGAAATGACTTGCGCGGCATCTTCGACAGGTTCACCGCGCCCGAGTTGTGAGTCGCGTGTATTGAGGTAAATCGCCGATCCACCCAATTGCTGCATACCGGCTTCAAAAGAAAGTCGCGTGCGTGTGGATTGCTTTTCAAAAATCATCACCAGCGTGCGGTCGGCCAACGGCCAGTAGCGCTCGTAGCGTTTGAAGCGCGCTTTGATCCAGCCGGTGCGCTCAAACAAATAACCGAGCTCTTCGCGCGAGAGATCGCGAAACTGTAAAAAGTGACGGATCGTCATGCCGCGCCTGTGGAAGCTGCCGCGGCCACGGGGCGGGCTAAAAATGTGCGGATCACGTTGCTCAGAATCTGCACGAGTTGACGACCTTCATCTGCGGTCATGACCAGTGGCGGTAATAAGCGAATCACATTGTCTGCAGTGACGTTCAGAATCAGCCCTTGCTCTAAGGCCATGCCGACAATGTCGCTACAGGGTCGATCGAGTTCAACGCCTAACATCAGCCCCATGCCACGCACTTCGACAAAGCCCGGCGTCGATTGCAGTGCTTGGGTCAGACCATCACGAATCACGCGACCCGTGTTGGTGGCGTTTTGCAGCAACGAAAATTCTTCCATGGCATCGAGCGTGGCAACCACAGCGGTGCAAGCCAACGGATTACCACCAAACGTTGAGCCATGTTTGCCAGGCGAGAACACGCCTTTGGCACGATTGCCTGTGACACACGCGCCAACAGCAACGCCGCCGCCTAAGCCTTTGGCTAAGGGCACCACATCCGGGGCGATCCCTGCATGTTGATACACAAACCACGCGCCAGTACGACCGACACCACATTGCACTTCATCGGCAATAAACAACCATTCGTGTTGATCGCAAATCGCCTTTAGTTGGCGTAAGTACTCCAGCTGCGCCACGTTGATGCCGCCTTCGCCTTGGATGGGTTCGATCATCACGGCGACGACGTTTTTGTTATTTGCCGCGATGGTACGAATCGCCGCAAGATCATTCAGTGGTGCGCGCACAAAACCAGACACGAGTGGTTCAAAGCCAGCTTGCACTTTGCGGCTCGCAGTCGCCGACAACGTAGCGAGTGTGCGACCGTGAAAGGACTTCTCAAACACAATGATTTCTGGTCGGTCGATGCCGCGTTGATGACCGTAGTAGCGCGCCACTTTGATGGCCGCCTCGTTGGCTTCACAACCCGAATTACAAAAGAACACTTCATCCAGACCGGTGATTTTCGCGACACGGTCTGCCGCGGCCTCTTGATCGGGAATGACAAACAGATTGGAGGTATGAATGACACCGCTAGCAATGCGTGTGTTGAGTGCAGCGTTGAGGCGTGGGTGAGCATAGCCTAAGGTGTTGACCGCAATTCCGGCCAAGCCATCGAGATATTTTTTGCCATGTTGATCCCAAAGCCAAACGCCTTCACCGCGCACAAAAGCAAGCGGGATACGTGCATAAGTGTTCATGACGTGGGACATCGCGGGTCTCCGAGGGGGCAGCTAGCGCGCCAAGAAAGGCGGTGTGCCCGGAAAGCAAAAAACGGCGGGAAAACCGCCGTTTGCAGAATAATATCACAGACTTAGCGTTCCCCTGTGCGGGCACGGAGTCGATATAATGATCGCTTCCAGTTAAGGGGTTGCGCCTTGCGTGGCTCGAGTTCATGTCTGAGTCAATCGACACATCTGCTGCGCTAGTGATCGAAGGATTGACTGCGCAGGGCGATAAATTTCGCCCCAGCGACTGGGCTGAGCGTTTGTGTGGCGTGATGTCTGCGTTTGGTGCCGATCATCACATGCAATATTCGCCGTATGTTCAGCCAGTGAATCTTGGCGGTGTGGTCTGCGTGCAGGTTGACGTCCGTCTAGAAGAAATCGAACCCATGGCATGGCGGTTTTTGCTCAACTTTGCGCGCGACAACGAGTTGCGCACCCACCAAGCAAATTCATCCAACGAAGCGGTTCAAGTGTCGAATCGATCAACACCCGAAGCCAAGGGGCTACGTGCTTAGTCTGATGGGGGGGTGCGCCGGCCAAATATCAGGGAGCGGCAGCGTCCCGGCGGGGGCGATATCGAGCGTTGCAGTGACGGGGCGGTCCACGCAATCGTATCGTGTGGCGCTCACTCGGAGCGCAGCCGGCGGCCTAAGCCAACTGGTAAAGCAACAACGTGCGTGTTTACTTGCTCAGCGCTTTCACCGCATGGGTCAGGCGCGATTTCTGGCGAGAAGCCGCATTGCGATGCATGACACCTTTGGCAACTGTACGGTCGAGCTTGCTGATCGAGTCGATCAGGGCCGTGGCCGCTGCAGTGGCATCGCCTGCGAGCACGGCTTTTTGAACGTCTTTCATCGCCGAGCGCGTCGAGGAGCGCAGGCTAGCGTTACGCTTGCGGCGCACTTCGGATTGACGGGCACTTTTGCGGGCGGAGGCGGTATTGGCCATGGGAACGTCCCAATGTTTGATTGCGGAAAGCCGAA
Organism: uncultured bacterium; assembly: GCA_963923385.1. GTDB lineage: Bacteria > Pseudomonadota > Gammaproteobacteria > Burkholderiales > SG8-39 > SZAS-79. Next base: position 13,922 of record CAWUMP010000010.1, read on the forward strand.
TATTATAGCCCTGAACGGTGTCCCAGGCAATGCTGGCGATTTGGACCGGCTGCCGGCCGGGCGGGTCTTGGTATGAGCGGTCCTGTCTGCCGATGAACTTGCTCCGCGCGCTCGCCACCGTGAGTGGGATGACCTTTCTGTCGCGGATTTTGGGGTATGTGCGCGATGCGCTGATTGCTGGTGCGTTTGGGGCGGGCTTAGCGACGGACGCCTTTTTTGTCGCGTTTCGGTTGCCTAACCTGTTGCGCCGAATGTTTGCCGAAGGGGCTTTTTCGCAGGCGTTTGTGCCCATTTTTGCCGAATACAAAAACCGCGCCTCTGCGCAGGATACCCGCGTGTTGGTGAATTGCGTGGCCAGCGTACTCGGGCTCGTACTGATTGTGGTCACTGCCTTGGGTATGGTTTGCGCACCGTTGGTGGTGTACCTATCCGCGCCAGGTTTTGCGGCCACACCCGAAAAATTTGAGCTCACCACGCATTTATTGCGACTGACTTTTCCGTATATCGCCTGTATTTCGTTGGTGGCTTTTGCAGCGGGCATCTTGAACACGCATCAACGCTTTGCCGTGCCTGCGTTCACACCGGTGTTGCTGAATGTCTCCTTTATCGTTGCAGCGGCTTTTTTTGCGCCGTACTTCGATCCACCGGTGCTGGTGTTGGGTTGGGCGGTGTTGTTTGGTGGGCTGTTGCAGTTGTTGCTGCAACTGCCATTTTTAGTGCGTTTGGGTTTACTACCGCGCTGGCAATGGGATTGGCGCAATCCCGGATTACAGCGCGTGTTAAAGCTGATGGCACCAGCGGTGTTTGGTGTGTCGATTAGTCAGATCTCGTTATTGATCAACACCATCTTTGCTTCGTTTCTTGCCGCAGGAAGCGTGTCTTGGTTGTATTACGCAGATCGACTCATGGAGTTTCCTGCTGGCATGCTCGGTGTGGCCTTAGGGACAATTTTATTGCCAAGCTTGTCGAAGTATCACGCCCAAGGCGCTGTCGACAATTATTCGGCGCTTTTAGATTGGGGATTAAGACTCACCTTGCTGTTGGCGGTGCCCGCGGCGGCGGCCTTGGCTGTGCTGGCAATGCCGCTCATCGCGACGTTGTTTCACTACGGTCGCTTTACACACGAAGATGCATGGATGACGCAACACGCACTGATTGCGTACAGCGTGGGTTTAACGGGCATGATCTTGGTGAAGATTCTTGCGCCTGGTTTTTATGCACGCCAAAACGTGGTGACGCCAGTAAAAATTGGCGTCATTACACTGCTCACTACCCAGGCCCTGAATCTGTTGTTGATTGGACCGTTGCAACACGCCGGACTCGCTCTGGCGATTGGTTTGGGTGCTTGTTTAAATGCAGCAATGCTGTATGTCTGTTTGCGCCAGCACGGCATTTACACACCGCAACCGGGATGGTTATTGTTCTCGTTGAAAATTGTTTTGGCGGTGAGTGCCATGTGCCTCGCGCTGTGGTTTGCCATGGGTCCGTCCCAATGGTGGTTGGATGCAAAGGCTTCTACACGTGTCGTTGGGGTGAGTGGTCTGGTGCTGTTAGGCGTCGGCGTGTATGCCGGGGTGTTGTGGATCTGCGGGTTTCGTCCCCGCGACTTTGCGCGACGCGCAGCGGAGTAAATCATGGCGCGTGATTTTGAAGACCTTATTGAAGAGAACGAAGACTTTGATCTCGTCGAGGCGTGCTTATTGATTGGCCAGGATATCGCGCCAGACTTAGATGTGGCCTTTTACCTCAACGAAATTGAAGAGATGGCCGCACGTTTGCTGGCGGCAGTGGGTCATGAAGCGGGCCCCGAAGATCGCATCGTGGCACTGAATCAATTGCTCTTTAATACGCTGGGGTTTGTGGGTAATCGTGATGATTACTACGACCCACGCAATAGCTACTTACATGAAGTCATCGATCGCCGCGCCGGTATCCCCATCACCTTATCGGTGCTGTACCTCGAACTCGGTTGGCGCATCGGTTTGCCCTTGCAAGGGGTATCGTTTCCGGGACATTTTTTAGTGCAACTGCCGTTGCGAGATGGGATGTTGGTGTTAGATCCATTTTCGAGTGGAGCTGCGTTATCTGCAGATGCGTTGCGCGCGTTATTAAAGCGTGTGGTGCAAGGCGCGGGTCGTAGCGACGACACCATAGATGCGCTGCCCTTAAGCGCGTTTCTGGAGCCAGCGACCAAACGCGATATCTTGGCCCGTGTGTTACGTAACTTAAGATCGATTTACCACGAACAAACTGACACGCTGCGCGAACTCGAAGTGTTGGATCGGCTCGTGGTGGTGCAGCCCGAAGATCATGCGGTGTTACGCGATCGTGGATTGGCGTTTTATCAACTCGAAGCGTATCGCGCGGCATTAGAGGATGTAAGCGAATACCTTGCGTGTGTGCCTGATGCCAGCGATGCCCGCCAACTGCGTGCGTTGCTGGTCGAGCTCACTCAGCGTTGCGCACAGCTCAATTAACCCCGAGCGCGCGATCTTAACCACGACCGCGCGATCCGATGCGCTGGGTTTTCAGCGAAATCCGCTACAATTCAGGCTTTTAAGGCGCGTTGCGCCACCTCGTTGCGGGGTTGGGCTGCGCGCGTTGCTCAAGGCGTGCTCGGCGCACACCGCTCATCCAACATGCAAGTCACCCACGGATCTTTGGGCACGTCCAATCAACGTCATGCCATCACGATTGGAAACTTTGATGGTGTGCATCTTGGCCACCAAGCCATGTTGGCGCACGTGCGTCAGCAAGCCAATCGCTTGGGTGTGGCGGCGTGCGCGTTGACTTTCGAACCGCATCCGCGTGAATTTTTCTTTGCGCAATCCCCCGCTCGTGAAGGACAGACGGCGCCACCTGCGCGCTTGATGCGCTTATCGCAAAAACTCGCCGCCTTGCGTGCCGCTGGCATGGATCGCGTGCATATTGCGCGCTTTGATCGAGCGTTTGCGGCGCTCAGCCCCGAGGCGTTTATCGAGCGTGTGTTAGTGCGTGGCTTGGGTTGTGCGTGGTTGATGGTAGGACGCGATTTTCGTTTTGGTGCCAAGCGTGCGGGTGATCTGTCCACTCTGCAGGCTGCAGCGCTGCAGCACCATTTTGAAATCGATTCGATGCCTGATGTGTTGCAAAACGACGCGCGCATTTCGAGTTCGCGTGTGCGTGCGTCTTTGCAAGCCGGTGATTTGTCCGAGGCCGCTGACTTGTTGGGTGCGTCTTATGCCGTGACAGCGCGTGTGATTCACGGTGAAAAGTTAGGACGTACGTTGGGCTTCGCCACTGCAAATTTGCCTTTGCCACCAACGCCAGCGCTATCGGGTATTTTTGTGGTGCAGGTGCTCGGCGTACCCGGACGGGCTGGGCCACAACCGGCTGTGGCCAGCGTGGGTCTACGCCCGACGGTCAATGCGTTACAACGCCCACTGCTCGAAGTACATTTACTCGATTACGATGGTGATTTGTATGGCCAGCGTTTGACGGTGCGTTTTTTACACCGTCTTCGTGGCGAAGAAAAATATGTTGGTCTCGATGCGCTGCGCGCAGCCATTGCCACCGACGTTCTTAATGCTCGACGTTTTTTTGCGAACGACAACCATGGCTGATTATCGAAAGACCCTCAACTTGCCGGACACCCCCTTTCCGATGCGTGGTGATTTGGCCAAACGAGAACCTGTGTGGGTGAAGTCCTGGCAAGAGCGCGGCCTGTATGCCAAGTTACGCACGGTGTGCCACGGTCGCCCGTTGTTTGTATTGCATGATGGCCCGCCGTATGCCAACGGTGATATTCATATCGGCCATGCGGTGAATAAAATTCTCAAAGACATCATCGTTAAATCAAAAACCATGGCAGGTTTTGATGCCCCTTACGTGCCGGGGTGGGATTGTCATGGCATGCCGATTGAAGTGCAGATCGAAAAAAAACACGGTAAAAATCTGCCGGCGGAACAAACGCAGCAACTGTGTCGTGCTTACGCGCAAGAACAAGTTGAGCGACAGAAAGTCGATTTTCAACGCTTGGGCGTGTTGGGTGATTGGGATCACCCGTATTTAACGATGGCCTATGGCAATGAAGCCGATGAAATTCGCGCGCTCGGTCAGTTGCTCGAAAAAGGATATGTCTATCGTGGTCTAAAACCAGTCAATTGGTGTTTTGATTGCGGTTCGGCGCTCGCCGAAGCTGAAGTGGAATACGAAGATCGCACGGACTTGGCAGTGGATGTGGGTTTTGCGTTTACCGATCGCGGAGAACTCGCCAAAGCATTTGGTTTATCGAGCTTGCCCGATCAAGCGGGATACATCGTTATTTGGACCACCACGCCATGGACCTTACCGGGGAATCAGGCGCTCAATGTACATCCAGAATTTATTTATCACTTAGTTGACACGCCGCGTGGCTTATTGATTCTTGCTGCTGAGTTGCAAGAAAAATCGTTGGCGCGTTTTGGCTTAACGGGGACAACCCTCGCGGCTTGTAAAGGTGCTGCGCTAGAGGGAATTCAATTCCAGCATCCGTTTTATGCGCGCCAATCACCCGTGTATTTGGGCGATTACGTGACTCTCGACACGGGTACCGGCATCGTGCATTCGGCACCCGCGTATGGAGTGGAAGACTTTCAGTCGTGTCGACACTACGGATTAAAAGATGACGCGATACTCACTCCAGTGATGGGTGATGGTCGCTACGTCTCGAGTTTGCCTGAGTTCGGTGGGCAGATGATTTGGGATGCCAATCCAAAAATTGTTGAGCACATGCGCGCTGCCCAAACCCTGTTTGCGGTCGAGAAATATAAACACAGCTATATGCATTGCTGGCGCCACAAAACGCCAGTGATTTTGCGTGCGACAACCCAATGGTTTGCGGCGATGGATACCGCGCCTGGTTGGCATGGTGCGCAGCCTAAAGAAACCTTGCGCACCACCGCTTTACGCGGCATTGAGAACACGCAATTTTTTCCGGCCTGGGGTCAGGCACGTTTGCACGGCATGATTGCCAATCGTCCAGACTGGACGCTGTCGCGGCAACGTCAGTGGGGTGTACCGATGCCATTTTTTGTACACCGAGAAACCGGTCAGCTGCATCCGCGGACGCCTGCATTGCTCGAACAAATTGCACAACGCGTTGAACAAGGCGGCATCGAAGCATGGCAAAGCGTGCGCATCGAAGAGATGTTGGGCGATGACGCACCACACTACGAAAAAATTCGCGACACCCTTGATGTTTGGTTCGACTCAGGTTCAACACACTTTACCGTACTGGGTGGCACCGATGCGTCACGTCGACGCGGCTCACATGCGGCCAGCACCACATTTCCGGCGGATCTGTACTTAGAGGGCTCCGATCAGCATCGAGGTTGGTTTCATTCCTCGCTGTTGGTGTCATGCATGATGCATGGTGTGCCGCCTTACAAGGCCTTACTCACGCACGGCTTTACGGTGGATGGGGACGGTAAAAAGATGTCGAAGTCCAAGGGCAACACCGTGGTGCCGCAAGAAGTGTCGGGCACCTTAGGTGCAGAAATTTTACGCCTATGGGTTGCAGCCACGGATTACTCGGGTGAGCTATCGATCTCGCCAGAAATTTTAAAACGCGTCGTCGAAAGTTATCGGCGTATCCGCAACACCTTGCGTTTTCTGTTAGCAAACTTATCGGACTTTGATCCGCAAACAGACGCGGTTGCGATTACTGATTTGGTTGAAATCGATCGATATGCGCTCGTCATGACGCAAGCGGCACAAGATGAAATCACCGCTGATTACGCCCGCTATCAATTTCATTCGATGACGCAAAAAATACAAAGTTTTTGCTCTGAGGATTTAGGTGGCTTTTATTTGGATATTTTGAAGGACCGTTTATACACCACCACCGTGGATGGCCAGGCACGCCGCTCTGCACAAACTGCGCTGTGGCATATCACCGGTGCGTTACTGCGTTGGATGGCGCCGGTACTGTCATTTACCGCGGAAGAGGCTTGGGCACTTTATTCAGCGCAAGCGGATGACAGCGTGCTGTTTCATCCCTGGGAGCCATTGCCCAAAGTGAACGATGCGGACACGTTATCGCAATACTGGCAGCGTTTGCGTGCGTTACGCGCCGACGCTGCGCGCGAACTCGAAGCGGTACGAGCGGCTGGTGGTATTGGCTCTTCATTGGCGGCAGAGCTCGAGCTGCATGCCACGCCCGAACGACAAGCGTTTCTTGCGCGCTTTGCGGCCGACTTGAAATACGCATTGATTGTTTCTGCAGTGCGCGTGGTGCCTGCCGATCAAGATCGTATCGTGGTGGTGCCAAGCACACATCCCAAATGTGAACGCTGTTGGCATCTCGTGCCGGATGTGGGTCAGCATGTCGAGCACCCCACGTTATGTGGTCGCTGCATCGGTCATCTAGGACACACCCCAGAGCAGCGCTTGTATGCCTGATCCAGTCATTCCACCGACGCCCATGCTGAGACCGGTCCGTCATATGCAACTGTGGGTGACATGGGCGTTATTTTTGTGTGCGCTGGATCAGCTTTCCAAAACATGGGTGTTGCGTACGCTGTTACCAGAGCAAGTGATTCGATTGACTGACCATTTAAATTTAGTACTGGTATTTAACAAAGGTGCGGCGTTTAGTTTTCTTGCGGCGGCGGGGGGGTGGCAAACACCGCTACTGATTGCCGTTGCGTTACTGGCCATTGGTCTAATGCTGTGGATGTTATGGCGAACCGCAGGTGCAACCCATTTCCATTGGGCGCTGACACTGATTCTTTCTGGCGCCCTTGGCAATTTGATTGATCGACTACGTTTTGGACAGGTTGTTGACTTTATTGATGTGCATGCATTTGGATGGCATTGGCCCGCGTTTAACGTGGCTGACTCGGCGATCAGTATCGGTGCCGTGTTGCTCATCATTGATAGTCTGCGTCAGCCTGCACTTGCTGTGTCAACGACCACGACCACAACCACGGATCGATGATGAATACGACGGTAAATACGGGCAGTCATTTGACCTTGCATTACTGCATACGCTTAGCCGACGCACCTCATACCGAAGTGCTCTCAACCTATGGTGGGCATCCAGCCACCTTGGTTTTAGGCTCGGGTGAACTCGCGCCCGGGTTTGAACGCTGTTTACTTGGTTTATCGGTTGGTGGACCGCAGGCTTTTCAACTCGACGCTGATGCAGCCTTTGGGGCGTGGCGCGACGACTTGCTGCAACAGCTACCGCGCGCTGCGTTTCCTGAAACGGCCGATGTGGCCGCAGGTCAGGTGCTTGAATTTACCGCCCCCGATGGTGGCCGATATGCAGGTGTCATTAAACAGTTTGACGGAGCCCAAGCCCTGGTGGATTTTAATCATCCGCTTGCGGGTAAACCTGTGCAATTTGAAGTCACCATTCTTGCCATCCTTTGATTCAGATCGAGGTCGCCCATGACGCAAACCACTGATTTAACCGCGCTGAACGATGACACAGAAATTCTGTTGGCTAATCCACGCGGATTTTGTGCAGGCGTTGAACGCGCCATCGAAATTGTCGAGCGGGCATTAGCGCAATTTGGTGCGCCCATTTATGT
>CAWUMP010000011.1:0-20270 GCA_963923385.1 uncultured bacterium
CCCTAAGCCCACCCTTCAGACCCATGCGCAAGGTGGGAACTGCAAGGGTGTAGCAACTCAGGTTGACGCCGCAGGGCTAGCGACAAACCCAAATCGTGACGGAACATCTGCCGTTAAAACTGGGCTTAAAACAAGAGTAAGCGCTTCTAATTTAAAAAATCCTTGCGCTAGGTCATCCGCAAACGTCGCTAGATCGCGGTCATCCAACAGGCCCACGCCGCGCTGTGTCAGCAGCAACAAACTGCCTTCCTCATCCAGCCATGCGGTCTGCGGTGTGGCAATTTCGCCACACTGATTGACCAATACCCCGCCGTCGAGGTGAAAAACCCAAGGCGTATACGCAAGTCGCACGAAAACTTTTTGCGGTCCGTTCTGAAAGTACCAAGCACCGCTTGTATCGACGCTGTAATTGCGTGCGATGTAGTCACGTAGCTCCGCATGCTGAATCGGCTCAAAACGCATCGCGTCTTGCGGGTGGCGTAAGCGCCAACGCCCGCGACGATCGAGCATTAACCAGTCGTAGCAGTCGGGCACATTCGGCCAACGCGCAAGTGCTTGTATGACAGCGGTATCCATCGGCAGAATTGTAGGCGCTTTACCTTCAGAAACGATCCATCGTCACCGAGAAATCCATGTCTACAAACGAATTTCAATGTCGCACCTCTTTGCGTGTTCGCTGGTCAGAAGTCGATATGCAGAAGATCGTTTTCAACGGCCACTATCTCAACTACATCGATGTGGCGATTGGCGATTATTGGCGCGCGATCGGACTACCGTATCCGCAAGGTTATGTGGATCGTTACAACAATGATTTGTACCTGCGTAAAGCCACGGTCAATTACCTCGGGCCAGCGCGCTATGACGACACTCTCGAGGTCTATACCCGCGTGGCGCGTTTGGGACGGACCAGCATGACGTTTCACTTTGCGATTGCATGCGTGGATACACAAAACGCAACAACTCACGACAACGTCACTGCGCCGACATTAATCGAAGCCGAGTTGGTGTATGTCAATGCGATTCCTGCGAGCATGCAACCAAGCCCATTACCCGAAGACTTACGCGCGCGTATTCGCGCTTATGAACGCATCGCGCCCGCAGAATAAAAAAATTTCATCTCACCGGTTAAGGCTGCCAACGCGACGTACCAGAGAGCGCGAGTAAAAGTCGCGTCAAGCCGTAGGCTAACCACATACGTACGCGCAACAACAATGGTTGCGCGTGCCAATGCGCGGGGGGCAATCGCTGGGCGCCTGTGTCGATGGCGTTTTGTAGCGAGGTGCGCAATGTCAATGCGAACGCAGGATCATCGGCAAAAACATTGGCTTCACGCGCCAGGAGCAAACTAAACGGATCGATATTCGACGAACCCACACTCGACCAACGCCCATCAATCACAGCGACCTTGGCGTGTAGAAAACTTTTCTTGTATTCATAAATTTCAACGCCTGCATCAAGCAGTGAGCCATACAGTGCGCGCGCCGCGTAATGAAACAAGGCATATTCAACACGTCCTTGCAGTAGCAACACAACGCGTACTTTTCTAGCCGCTGCTGCTTGCAACGCCCGACGAAACCGACGACCCGGAAAAAAATATGCGTTCGCCAAAATAATTTCTTCACGCGCTCTCCCAATGAGCGTCAGGTAAGCCACCTCAATATCGCGACGATGGCGTACGTTATCGCGCACGACGAGTGCTGCACGACTTTGACCCACCCCTGGTCCGCGCTCTGGCTTGACATGCGAAGCCACACGCCACTCACGTTTTAAATGCGCCCACGCGACACGCGACCATAAACGTGCCGCCGCATCGCGCACCTGTCGCGCAAGCGGCCCGCGAATTTGTACTGCGTAGTCGTACCGCGGTGGCGTTTGCCCCGGTGTATCGTAATCATCAATCACGTTGATGCCACCCACGAGTGCAAGCACACCATCGACGGCCAACATCTTGCGATGCATGCGACGCAAGCGATGCCGTTGAAAAGTCCATGGGCTGATTTGTGGACGAAACACCAACACACGCACACCCGCATCTTGCAATAGCGTGCGAAAACGTGGCGCAAAATCTCGCGCACCAAACCCATCAATCAACAACTGCACTCGAACCCCGCGTATGGCCGCGCGCGCCAATGCCTGAGCGATCAAACTCCCCGTTTGGTCATCAGCAAAAATATAGGTCTCAAGAAACAGTTCATCGCGCGAAGCATCGATCGCCGCAATCAATGCGGGAAAATACGCTGCACCTGTCACCAACAGATGTAATTGATTGCCGCTCAGAAATTGCGGTCGTGGCATCCGGCTACTCGAAGCCGAGCTCCGCAGATAACGCGAGATGATCGGATAAGCGACGCCAAGGCGCGCCACGGTGCACTTGCGCGCGCTGGATGGTGAGCCCACGCACATAGATTCGATCGAGTCTCAATACGGGCAATACGCTCGGAAAGGTGCGCGCGTGCGCCCCATTTTCTTGCGCAATCGCCTCTGTAAATCCAAGTTGCGCTTCTAGCGTTCGGCCCGCACGCACACGCCAATCATTAAAGTCACCCGCCACAATCGCAGCACCCGTACGCGGCAAATGCTTGAGCAAGGCGCCGAGTTGCCGGCGTCGACCGCTCTCGTGCAGCGATAAGTGCACACAGAAGCAATCCAGCGGCTGCGACAACCCAGGAACCGCAGCGCGTACGTGTAACAAACCACGACGCTCAAATCGATGGTTCGACACATCATGATTCGCCACCAAACTAAGCGCATAACGCGAGAGCACCGCATTGCCATGATGGCCTTGCCGATAGACCGCATTTTGTCCATACACGTGACTGGCGGCTTCTCCCCACAGCGTATCGGCAATTAAGGCGTGTTGTGGTTGCGTCGGCCACGTGGCATGTCGCCGAGCGTGGTGTGCATGATGGCCCTGGACCTCTTGTAGAAAAACAATATCGGCATCGAGTGCACGTAAGCCTTCGCGCAGTTCATGAATCACCACACGGCGATTAAATTGCGACAAGCCCTTATGAATGTTCAGCGTCACCACACGCAGGTGTTTCTTGACCTGCGCTTCGCCCATCGTCGTCATATCTGGCTCGGTGACTGCCCACGCGCAGCGGCGGGCACCGTTTGACCATGCGCTTGTGCCAACAAATAAATGGCATCACGATTGGTCCAAGAAAAACAGGCTTGCGCGGCGGCGGCCCAGGGCATCCATCGATAGGCGCAATGCTCTGTGGGCGATAGCACTGGCACAAATGATTGCGGTACTTCAAGGCTAAACATGTGCTCAGTGTTGTGCGTGGTGCCGGGCGCATATCGATGGCGCCACTGCGTAAAAATTTCGAATTGATTAACCACTGGCCAAGCACGTAGCTGCGCGGCTTCGATTTGTTGCCCGGTTTCTTCGTGCACTTCTCGACAAGCCGCCGCAGGCAATGGCTCATCCAATGCATCGAGCGAACCCGTCACCGATTGCCAGTAGCCAGGGCGCGTCACGCGCTCGAGCAATAAGATGTCAAGCTGAGGTGTGTGAATGACAACCAACACAGAAACCGGAAGTTTGTAGTGAACAGTTGTGCCACGCTCACGATATAACGCGGGCAACCCGAGGGTCTTGTGTGGATCGATAAACAGCACAAAAAAACCAAGACCTTGCGCTTGCCAATACGCAGCAACCGCTCGAAGAATATCGAGCAAGGTATTGGTGACGAGGCTCGGTGCAGGTGCTTCACAAATCAATATCCGCGTAGCGTTGGGCGTACACCAAGATAAATCACGCAAGCTTTCTTCAAATGCATCCCAATTAGGACTGACGCCATCCGGAAACGCTAGCGCGCGAGCAAAAGCCTGCATCCACTGCGTTTGGTCCTGCGTATCCGCTGGGCACACCACATCAATCAGGGCATGCGAGTGACCTTGTATGCAATCTTGCACATCTGCGGTGTGTGTAATCGCGTACACCCCAGAGCGTTGCGGATCAGACAGGCGTTGTCGCAAGCGACTCATTCGCGAATCCTTTTAAAGCTCTGGTAATGATCATCGCTATACCAATACTCACCCGAAGTGCGTACATCACCCATCGTGCCTCGTCCTGCCACGATGCGCCGTGCGCCTCGTGTCGCCTCACCAGGCGTCGGAACAGTGTATTCAAAATAATAGCCGTAGGACTGAATTGGTAAACGTTTTTCGCGATTACCAAACACAATGCCATCGCGCGGATGCGCAAAAGGACCGCCTGATTTGATGGTTGCGAGCGTGTGCCGCGCTTCGATTGGCAACTGCGCCAAGCCCACCTCGGGCAACCACACCCGCGCAAGCAATGGGGCCGCCAGCACCAACAACGCCAGCGCCAACCCACAGCGCTTAAGTGCGTGAAGCGCGCTCAAACTCATTTAACGCCGTGTGAGGAATTAATTACGCAAACGAATATGCAGCTCGCGTAATTGTTTTTCTGTCGCCAAGGTTGGGGCACCAGTGAGCAAATCCTGACCGCGTTGTGTTTTTGGAAAGGCAATCACATCACGAATCGCTTCCGCACCAGCCATCATGGCGACCAGTCGATCAAAACCAAACGCGATCCCGCCGTGTGGCGGCGCGCCGTATTGCAAGGCGTCGAGCAGGAAACCAAATTTTGCGCGCTGATCTTCGGGAGAAATCTGCATCGCACGAAACACTTTTTGCTGCACCTCTTGACGATGAATTCGTACCGAGCCACCACCGATTTCCCAACCATTGAGTACCACGTCATAGGCCTTGGCATAGGCTTTTTGCGGCGCTGACTCAATGTAATCTTCATGACCATCTTTGGGACTGGTAAACGGATGGTGACGCGCTTTCCACAAGCCCGTGTCTTCTTCTTGCTCAAACATCGGAAAATCAACCACCCACAACGGACGCCAAGTTTTTTCAGCAAGCCCGCGATCGTGACCAATTCGTTGCCGCAACGAACCCATGTATTCATTGGCGCGATGCGCTTTATCGGCACCAAAGAAAATCAAATCACCATCATTGGCACCGGTACGCGCAAGAATCGCCGCGACGGCAGCTGCGTGCAAGTTTTTCACGATTGGTGATTGCAAACCCTCGGCGCCTTGCGCTTTCGAATTCACCTTGATCCAAGCCAAACCCTTGGCACCGAGCGTTTTAACGTACTCGGTATAGCCATCGATTTCCCCGCGTGTGAGCGTGCCACCACCGGGAACGCATAACCCAATGACACGACCCGCGGGGTCTTTCGCCGGCGTTGAAAAGACGTTGAAATCGACGTCCTTCATGACATCGGTGAGCTCAGTAAACTTTAAGGGCACACGCAAGTCTGGCTTATCCAAACCGTAATCGCGGACCACGTCGTCGTACTTCATCACGGGAAACGGATCGGGCAACTCGATGCCTGCCGCTTCACGAAACATGTGACGAACCAACGATTCCATCAGCGCCCGAATTTGTAGCTCGTCAAGAAACGACGTCTCGATATCAATCTGCGTAAATTCTGGCTGCCGGTCGGCGCGCAAATCTTCATCGCGAAAGCATTTCACGAGCTGATAGTAGCGATCGTAACCAGCAATCATCAGCATTTGCTTAAACAATTGCGGGCTTTGGGGCAACGCATAAAACTGCCCGTCATGTAAACGTGAGGGCACTAAAAATTCGCGCGCGCCCTCTGGTGTGGACTTGTACAAAAAGGGCGTCTCCACATCGATGAACCCTTGCGCGTCTAAAAAATTTCGTGCTGCACGCGAAGCCCGATGGCGTAAACGCAAATTGTTTTGCATTTGTGGCCGACGTAAATCAACAATGCGATTTTCTAAACGCACTTGCTCTGAGATGTTGTCATCATCCAAGGTAAACGGCGGGGTGAGCGAGGTATTTAAAATCTCAACCGTCTGTGCCAACACTTCAATTTCACCGGACCGAAGTTGCGCGTTGGTCGTGCCTTCCGGACGACGACGCACCTTGCCGGTGATCCGTAGTACAAATTCGTTACGAACGCGATCGGCATTGGCAAAGGCCTCAGCACGATCCGGGTCGCAAACCACTTGAGCTAAACCTTCGCGATCGCGAAGATCAATAAAAATTACCCCCCCATGGTCACGGCGACGATGTGCCCAACCTGCAAGAGTCACGGTTTGATCAAGTAGATCGGCTGAAAGATCACCGCAGTAGTGCGTACGCATTTGGATTTCGCAGTTCTAAAAAAAATTATGTCGGGTCAACCGGAGGAACGGGACGCACCGCGCGCTTGGATCCACTCGGGGTCACCACACCCATCGAAATAATGTACTTCAGTGCTGCATCAACGCTCATCTCTAACTCAATCACATCGGCACGCGGCAACATCACAAAATAACCACCTGTTGGATTGGGGGTCGTCGGCACATAGACCGACACGTAATCGCCTACCAAATGGTTGGCCACATCACCGCCCGGTACACCGGTTAAAAAACCGATCGTCCACGCACCACTGTGCGGCCAACGCACGAGCAACGCACGCCGAAATGCGTGACCACTCGAAGAAAATAAGGTGTCCGACACTTGCTTCACACTGGAGTAAATCGAGCTCACCACCGGAATGCGATGCATCACGTGATTCCACCAATACACCAGTCGCGCGCCAATAAAATTAGCGGTCAGTACCCCAGTCAAAAAAATGATCACGATGGTGAGCAACGCACTGACCCCGGGAATATGCCGCCCCAACAACGAGTCGGGTCGAAACTCTGGCGGCAAAATGCGCCAAGCATCTTCGAGCGTGGTGACCGCAATATTTAAGACCCACAAGGTGATCACCAATGGAATCCAAATCAGCAGCCCAGTAATCAGGTATTTTTTCATGCCACTTTCATGCCATCGCAAGAGGGGGCCAACACATCAAACACGTTAGGATCAAACGTGGAGCAGTACGCAGCGCGCACCCACGATTGGGTTAGTGACTTAGTGACTATCCGAACTGCTTGTACTTGCCGGCGCGGCAGGTGTTGCTGGCGCGCTTTTGACGGCTGCGCTCTCGCTTGCTGCAGGCGAGCTCTCGGCTTTTGATTCGGTGCTCGATTTTTGCTCTGCGCCAGCAGCCGCTTCGCTGCCAGCGCCAGCAGTAGGCGGTGTTGTTTTTGTTTCGCCACCAGCGGACGTGTGACCCCCACGAAAATCGGTCACATACCAACCACTGCCTTTGAGCTGGAATCCAGCTGCTGTGAGCATCTTGCTAAACGTCGCTTGCCCACACTTTGGGCAAACCGTGAGCTGGGGGTCGGAGAGTTTCTGCAAAAACTCTTCTTGGTGTGCACACGCAGTGCAACGGTATTCATAAATCGGCATAACGCTGGTCCTGAAGGTCGGGCAAGCGTCATCTACCCACGCCCGCCGAAAAATGTTCGAAGCGCAAGATTATACCTGTGCGACCTGCGGACTCACTCCCAGTCTGTAGAAGCGTACTGATGCCGAGGCTTAAAAGGGAATGTCGTCTTCCATATCGTCGAACTTACCCGCGGGCTTTTTTGCCGCTGCGGGACGCGCAGCGCCCGATTCGGTGCGTTCACCCATGCCACCACCACCTTGTCGCGAGCCGAGCATTTGCAACGCATCGGCACGAACATCGGTGCTGTAACGCTCCTGCCCGTCTTTGTCTTGCCACTTGCGTGTGCGTAGGCTGCCTTCGACATAGACTTGCGAGCCTTTCTTAAGATACTCGCCCGCCACTTCCGCCAAGCGACCAAAAAAAGAAATGCGATGCCATTCGGTCGCCTCTTTCATTTCGCCACTGGCTTTGTCTTTCCATTTATCTGTAGTCGCCACACGAATATTGGTGACGGCCTCACCGCTAGGCAGATAGCGTGTTTCTGGATCGGCCCCAAGATTGCCCACGATAATCACTTTATTCACCGATGCCATAACGACCTCCTAAAAAATTTCTGAATAATCCTAACCAAGATGCCACGGCCCTTAACCAGGTGACGCGGGTGTACTGAACGCCGCTTCGCTCGCTGGGTTGACTGGCCGCATACCGATTAACAACGCGAGCCAAATCACCATTAACGCAGCGCCCAAAACATACACCGAAGCGGCACCAAATTGTCGCGCCAACCATCCGCCAGCCAATCCGCCTGCAAATAAACCCAAGGTTTGCGTGGTGTTATAGACCCCAATGGCGGTACCACGCGCAGCGGTTGGCGCAATGCGCGAGACCAACGATGGCAGCATGGCCTCCAACACATTGAACGCGCAAAAGAACACCAATAAACACACGCCCAACAAGTACAAGCTCTGTGCGAACACCAGCGCCAACTGCACCAAAAGTAAGCCAAGCACCGCAAACGTCATGACGCGTCGCTGTATCCCGCGCCGATCGGCCATCATGATCGGCGGCACCATCAAGACAAAAGACAACAACACAACAGGCAGATACACACGCCAATGCTCTGGCAAGGCCAATCCTGTTGCAACCAAGGCGGTTGGAAACACCACAAACATGGCCATTTGAACGAGATGCAGCGCGAAGATCCCAAAATTTAAACGTGCTAACTCTCGATCGGCCAACACATCAACCAGTCGCGGGCGCACCGCTTGGTCATCGCGCACGACGGGTGCAACGCTCGGCACAACCCACACCAACACGGCGATGCCACCCAAGGCGAGCACTCCAGTCATCAAAAACAATCCGCGCATACCAATCCATTGATACAACGCGGGGGCAGCAACCAGAGACAGTGCAAACATCAATCCAATGGTGGCCCCAACCATCGCCATAGTTTTGGTGCGGTGTTGCGCACGGGTTAAATCTGCTGCGAAGGCAACGACGACTGAAGAAATCGCGCCGGCACCCTGCAAACTGCGTCCCAAAATTGCAATCCAAATATCGGTTGCTTCAGCAGCCACTACGCTGCCAAACGCAAACAATAATAGGCCTGCGGCTATCACCGGCTTGCGTCCGATGCGATCCGACAGCATGCCAAAAGGTAATTGAAAAAACGCTTGCGTTAAGCCGTACGCACCCAGCGCTAAACCCACCAAGAGCAAATCATCTCCGCCGTGTAATTGCGGTGCATAGACCGCAAACACCGGCAAGATGAGAAATAAGCCGAGCATACGTAAGCCAAACAGCGAAGCGAGGCTTACGCCAGCACGCAGTTCAACACGAGACATGCGATCAGGATTCGGCGCGTTCATGGCCGCAGACAGTGCGTGAGTGGAGAAAAAAGTAGATAGGAGACGACAGAACTAGCTATAGTAGCAGGTTGCCCTGAGCTATGAAGCACAATGGATACAATCCGCATTCGCGGCGCACGCACGCACAATCTTAAAAACGTCAGCCTCAGTCTGCCGCGACACCAGCTGGTGGTCATCACGGGCTTGTCTGGCTCGGGCAAAAGCTCGCTCGCCTTCGACACCTTATACGCCGAGGGGCAGCGCCGCTACGTTGAGTCGTTATCAGCATACGCACGTCAATTTTTGCAGCTGATGGAAAAGCCCGATGTCGATTTAATCGAAGGGCTCTCACCAGCGATTGCGATTGAACAAAAAGCGGCCAGCCATAACCCGCGCTCCACGGTGGGTACCGTGACCGAGATTCATGACTACTTGCGCTTACTGTATGCGCGGGTCGGTACACCAATTTGTCCAGATCACTTACAGCCTTTACAAGCGCAATCGGTGTCGCAAATGGTGGATCACGTGCTGGCTTTACCAGCAGATACCGCATTAATGATTCTTGCCCCGACCGTGGCTGGGCGCAAAGGCGAACAACACGCGTTGTTCGATCAGTTACGAGCGCAAGGCTTTACGCGCGTACGGGTCGATGGGAAAGTGTTCGATCTGGATCAAGCACCGGCGCTCTCACGCAATCGCAAACACAACATCGACATTGTGATCGATCGACTCAAAGTGCGTCCCGACATGCAGCAACGTTTGGCCGAATCGTTTGAAACGGCCTTGCGTCACGCCGAAGGTCGTGCAATCGCTGTTGAAATCGAATCGGATCGCGCGCATTTATTTTCTTCACGCTTTGCCTGTCCAGCCTGCCAATACGCGCTGGCTGAACTTGAACCGCGTTTGTTCTCATTCAACAATCCAATGGGTGCGTGTCCGCGCTGCGATGGCTTAGGCAGTGTCGAATTTTTTGATCCACACCGCGTGGTGTCGCACCCCAGCCTTAGCTTAGCCTCAGGTGCAATCAAAGGTTGGGATCGACGCAATTTGTTTTACTTTACGATGTTGGGTGCGTTAGCGGCGCATTACGGCTTTGATTTAGATGCGCCCTGGGAAATGCTCGACGATGAAATTCAACAGCGCATCTTGTTTGGTTCTGGTGAAGAAACCATCGCCTTTACTTATCTGGGAGAGCGCGGTCGTTCGCAAATTCGCGAGCACGCATTCGAGGGCATCATCCACAATCTCGAGCGTCGCTGGCGCGAAACCGATGCCAGTGCCGTACGAGAAGAGCTGGCCAAGTATCGCAACATCAGCGCTTGTCCTGACTGCGCCGGCACGCGCTTAAAACGCGAAGCTCGACATGTGCATATTGGCGACCGTGCCATCTACCAAATATCGCATCTGCCGTTACGTGAAGTCCTCGCGTTTTTTGAGACGCTCCAACTGCCGGGTGCACGTCAACAGATAGCCGAAAAAATAGTCCGCGAGATCACCAATCGCATTGCCTTTCTGGTGAACGTGGGACTGGACTATCTCAGCTTAGATCGTGCCGCCGATACGCTGTCTGGCGGTGAGTCACAACGTATTCGTTTAGCCAGTCAAATCGGCTCTGGGCTCACCGGCGTGATGTATGTGCTCGATGAACCCTCGATTGGGTTGCATCAACGCGATAACGCGCGCTTGCTCGAAACCTTGAAACATCTACGCGATCTAGGCAACTCCGTGATCGTGGTAGAACACGATGAAGATGCTATTCGCTGCGCAGATTATGTTGTTGATATGGGCCCCGGTGCTGGCGAAGCAGGCGGCCATGTACTCGCCGAAGGTTCGGCATCGCAGATCATGGACTGCGCGCAATCACTCACCGGTCAGTATTTAAGCGGCGCGCGCAGTATCGCAATACCCAAAAAACGCACACGATCCGACCCCAAACGCCAGCTGCGCATTCGTGGTGCGCGGGGCAACAATTTGCGCGCGATCGATGTGGACATTCCATTGGGCTTAATGGTCTGTGTGACGGGCGTGTCTGGCTCAGGTAAATCCACTTTAATCAACGACACTTTGTATGCCAGCGTCGCGCGCACACTGTATGGCAGCGCAACCGAACCTGCGGCGCATTTAGGTATCGATGGTTTAAAGCAAATCGATAAAGTGGTGAACGTTGATCAAAGCCCCATCGGACGTACACCGCGCTCTAATCCAGCCACCTATACCGGCTTGTTTGCACCGATTCGCGAATTGTTTGCCGGCACGCCTGAAGCACGCACGCGCGGGTATGACGCGGGAAGATTTTCATTTAATGTCAAGGGCGGACGGTGTGAAGCGTGTCAAGGCGATGGTGTGATTAAGGTCGAAATGCATTTTCTAGCCGACATGTATGTGCCCTGCGACACCTGCCAAGGTCGACGCTATAACCGCGAGACACTCGAAGTCCGTTACAAAGGCCATTGCATCGACGAAGTACTCGCACTCACCGTCAGTGAAGCACTCGAGATTTTTAGCGCCGTCCCAACAGTCGCGCGCAAACTGAACACCCTGATTGAAGTGGGCTTGGGCTACGTTCGTCTTGGTCAATCGGCCACCACACTCTCTGGTGGTGAGGCACAGCGCGTCAAACTCGCGCTCGAATTGTCTAAACGTGACACCGGGCGCACGTTGTACATTTTGGATGAACCCACCACGGGTCTACATTTTCACGACATTCAATTGTTACTCGATGTGTTGTATCGCTTGCGCGATGCCGGCAACACCGTGGTGGTGATTGAACACAATCTCGATGTCATCAAAACCGCCGACTGGATCATCGACATGGGGCCCGAAGGGGGCGCTGGTGGTGGCTGTGTCGTCGCGACGGGAACGCCAGAGCAGGTGGCCCGCGTTCCAGCCAGTCACACCGGTCGATATTTAGCCGAGCGCTTAACTTTCACCGCCCTCAACTAAGACCAGTTGCGGTTGCCCATCGCGATCGATCACGAACTCTAGATGCTGCGTGTATTGACCACTTAACGCAGCACTGTGACTGATCGACACCAAGGTCACCTGTGGTAAGCGTGCACGCAATAACGCCAACATCGATACTTGTGCAGGCTCGGGTAAAGCAGACATTGCTTCATCTAAAAATAGCCAATCTGGCGCTTGCAATATCGCACGTGCAATCGCTAAACGTTGTTGCTCGCCACCAGACAAACGCTGCGACCAATGCATCATATCTTGGTCGATAAGCGTAAGGTGTTCCAAGTCAACCGCCTTGAGTACGTCATCGATCAATGCAACATCAACGGTCTGCGACAGACTCGGATAGACCAAGACCGCATGCAATCTGCCCAAGGGCAAATAGGGTCGCTGTGGCAAAAATAAACAACGCGCCGCCTGTGGCATCAACACCCGCCCCTGCCAGTACGGCCAAAGCCCCGCTAGCACGCGAAACAAGGTGCTCTTTCCCGCGCCAGATGCACCACCTATGAACACCGATCCGCCGGAATAAAGAACTTGGTTCGTTGGTGCAAGTAACACGCGCCCTTGTGGCAGAAACACTTCGAGTTGTTCTAGATGCACATCCGACCCGGCATAGGTTTCTCTTACCCCAACACGACGCGATGTGTGTGACGGCGTTGGCGTTTGCACGGCGCGTAAGGCTTGCGTGAATTCAGTCAATCGATCGACCGTTGCTTTCCATTCGGTAAAGCGTGGATAGGCCTCGATACACCATGACAACGCGCTTTGCACCTGACCAAAGGCCGAAGCAATTTGCATCAGTCCACCCAAGGTCAGCGTACCGGCAAAATACCGAGGCGCAGCAATGACCAACGGGAAAATCAGTGCAATTTGTTGGTATCCGGCAGTAAACCAAGTCAGCGTCTTTTGCTGCCTCATGATGGCCCACCAATTTTGGAGGACCTGCGCGTAACGCGATTGAAACCGCGCGTTCTCTGCGGCCTCTCCACCATAAAACGCGATCGCTTCGGTGTTCTCTCTAAAGCGCACCAGCGCATACCGAAAATCGGCTTCAACGCGTTGCTGCAAAAAATGTAGGCCAATCAGTGGCTGACCGATGCGATGGGTAAGCACGGTACCGATCACCGCATACATCAACGCCGCCCAAACCATGTCCCCTTGTAAAACAATATCGATGACACCAAGGTGGAGGTACAACGGTTCGCAGAGTGACCACAAAATCACCACAAAGGAAGCCAGCGTAAGTAAGGCCGTCAACAACCCCAGTGCTAGGCTTAAGGTGAGCTCAACGAATAAACGCAAGTCCTCTGCGATGCGTTGATCCGGGTTGTCGATGGGCACTTCGAGTAATTGCAGACGGTAGTACGCATGCGCACTGAGCCATTGATCAAGAAAATGCGTGGTTAACCAATTGCGCCACGTCATTTGCAGCATTTGCTCTAAATACAGTCGATACACCGTGGCCACAATGAGCGCACTCGCAAGTAGCGCAAATAGTTGGAGTGCAGACCAAAACTGCGCGAGGTCTTTGTCTTGAATGGCGTTATAGAACAGGTTGTTCCATTGATTAAATTGCACCTCAAGCCAAACCAAACCCACGGCCAGTGCAACCACCCCGCCAAGCAAACGTAGGCCCCGCAAGCGCTGCGCAGACAGCCAGTAAGGTGAAGCGAGCGCCCAAAAAGTGATAGCAAATTGCCGTAGCGTCTTGTTTGGCACCGATAGCATCCGCCCTAAAAAAGTGCCCGCATTATACGGAGACTGCTTGACAGCGCCGACTCGAGCTTTGAGAATCCAGCACGCTTTGGGCGGCCTCACTGCGTCCCACACCCCACCTTCATTCACCACTCACTTACTCTGGAGTTGTCTCATGCTGATTCGTTCATTCATCGCCCTGACGTTGGGTTGCACGCTGGCACTGCCCGCCGCTGCGCAAGAGCTCACTGGCACCATGAAAAAAATTAAAGACAGCGGCACCCTCACAGTGGGTTATCGCGAATCGTCGATTCCCTTTTCTTATTTGGATGACAAACAGCAGCCCGTAGGCTACGCCATGGAGCTGTGCGGTCGCGTGATCGATGCGGTGAAAGCCGAACTAAAAATGCCGGCACTCAAAATTGCGCTCCAACCGGTGACTTCGTCTAACCGTATTCCTTTACTACAAAACGGCACTATCGATATGGAGTGCGGCTCGACCACCAATTCGGTTGAGCGTCAAAAGACTGTGTCGTTTTCGGTGTCCTACTTTGTCACCAACGTCACGGCTGCCGTCAAAAAATCTTCTGGGATCAAATCGATCGCTGATTTGAATGGCAAGCCCGTTTCCACCACCTCGGGTTCAACGTCAGTGCAACTGATCAAAGCACACGAAAAAGGTAAGAGTATCGACCTGAAAGAAATCTACGGTAAAGATCACGCTGAATCCTTCTTGTTGTTGTCCGATGATCGCGTGTCAGCGTTTGTGATGGACGATATCTTGATTGCTGGTTTTATCGCGAATGCTAAAAATCCTGCCGATTATGTGTTCTTGCCTGAAGTGCTGCGCACCGAACCGTACGGCATCATGTTGCGTAAAGACGATACGCAATTCAAAGCTTTAGCCGATAAAACGCTGACCGCCATCTATAAATCTGGAGAAATTAACAAAATTTACTCAAAATGGTTTCAGAGCCCTATCCCACCCAAAAATGCCAATTTAAATTTCCCGATATCTAAAGAGCTCGCTGAGCTGTTCAAGAATCCAAACGATGCGGGCGTGAAGTAATTCATCACTGCATGCACCGAAGCCGGGCTCGCGCCCGGCTTTTTTTTTGCGCGTATTACAGATAAGCTTCTCCTTTGCTCTCGCCAGGCGCGCTCCATGGACAATAAACAATGAACCTTGGCATCTTTTTTCAGCAGATGCCCGATGCGGACGAAACCTGGGCGCAAATGTTGCTCTCGGGCCTGAACTACACGCTCACGGTGGCTTTGTTTGCTTGGCTGCTGGCTTTTTTTGCAGGCTCAATCGTCGGTGTGATTCGCACCACCGATCGTCGATGGTTAGTGCGGCTCGGTAACGCCTACGTCGAACTGTTTCGGAACATTCCACTATTGGTGCAATTTTTTATTTGGTACTTTGTTTTACCCGGCGTCATTCCATCCGTAAAACATTGGGTGGTTTCTTTAGACCCCACCGAACATCAATTGGTCACCGCTATTTTGTGTTTGGGCTTTTACACCTCAGCGCGCATCGCTGAACAAGTGAAATCAGGCATTCTTGCTTTGCCGCGCGGTCAACGACTCGCAGGTTATGCGCTAGGCCTGACGCAAGCACAAACCTATCGCTACGTATTACTACCGATGGCCTACCGCATCATCATTCCGCCACTCACTTCCGACACCATGAGCTTGATCAAGAATACCTCTGTGGCGTATTCAATTGGCTTGGTCGAATTATTTTTTCGCACGCGCGAAATGGGTGAAATCACCTTTCGTTACTTTGAGGCCTTTGCCGCTGCCACGCTGATTTATATTGTGATCTCGATGATTGCAAATCGCGTCATGGTGCTGATTGAGTCCAGAGTTGCAGTACCAGGTTATGTGAGCCTAGGTAAATAAGATGGGCGATCTCGATTTTGAAGTCATCCAGCGCGCCGGCCCTTATCTTTGGAAAGGGCTGCAGTACACGTTACAACTCACCGCGGTGGCTGCTGTCGGCGGAATTTTTTTTGGTACGTTGCTCGCCTTGGCACGCTTATCTTCTGCCAAACTCGTTGCCAAGGCCGCTGCCGGCTACGTCAACCTGATGCGTGCCACACCATTACTTCTGGTGATTTTTTGGTTTTATTTTCTTGTCCCAGTGTTACTCCAAATGATGACCGGGGCCGATGCACCACCACGCATCGGTGCTGAACGATCCGCCTACTTCACCTTCATCATGTTTGAAGCGGCGTTCTTCTGCGAAATCATGCGCGCGGGCATTCAATCAATCCCCAAAGGGCAAGTCGGTGCAGCCTATGCGCTCGGATTGAATTACTGGCAAGTGATGAAACTGGTGGTCTTACCGCAAGCGTTTCGAAATATGTTACCGGTACTCCTCACGCAAACCATCATCCTTTTTCAAGACGTTTCGTTGGTGTCATTACTTAATGTCACCGATTTTGTCGGCGCCTCGGTAAAAATCGCTCAACGCGATAGCCGTATTGTCGAGCTCTACTGCTTTGTGGCCATCGTTTATTTTGTTTGTTGCTTAAGCTTATCGTGGGCGGTCAAACGCCTGCAGTCTCGCATCGCCATCATCCGCTAAGGACGCATTGATGATTCGTATTCATAACGTCAGTAAATGGTACGGCAGTTTTCAAGTGTTGAAATCGTGTAGTACCGACATCTCGAAAGGTGAAGTGATCGTGGTGTGTGGGCCTTCAGGCTCGGGTAAATCAACGCTTATTAAATGTGTCAATGCGCTTGAGCCGTTTCAAGAAGGCGAAATCACTGTCGACGGCATCGCACTGCATGATCCCTCCACTGATTTACCTAAACTGCGCGCGCGCGTGGGCATGGTGTTTCAGAACTTCGAACTCTTCCCGCATCTCAATGTCACTGAGAACTTAAGCCTTGCGCAAATTAAGGTACTTGGTCGTTCGCGTGACGAAGCCATCGCGCGCGGACTCAAGTATCTTGATCGCGTGGGCTTGATTGCGCAAAAAGATAAGTTTCCTGGCCAGCTCTCTGGTGGACAACAGCAACGCGTTGCCATTGCGCGCGCTTTGTCCATGGATCCGATTGCGATGTTGTTTGATGAACCCACCTCGGCGCTGGATCCCGAAATGGTCACCGAAGTGCTCGATGTGATGGTGCAGCTAGCCAATGAGGGCATGACCATGATGTGCGTTACGCACGAAATGGGATTTGCGCGCAAGGTTGCCGATCGCGTGATCTTCATGGATGAAGGCCGCATTATTGAAGATGCTAGCAAAGAGGATTTTTTTGGAACGCCGCGCTCCGAGCGCGCACAACATTTTCTCTCCAAGATACTGCAACACTAACCCCCGCGGAGTATCACACCCAATGACCGAGATCTCGATCATTCCGGTCATACCGGTTGACGCATCCAATAAAAAAAAGGCGACCGCAAAGCGCAAACCCAAACCGCGCTACGACTGCTTAAAGTGTCCCGGCTATTGCTGCAGCTATCCGCTGATTGAAATTACCGAGCGTGACATGCAGCGCATCGCCAAGCACTACAAACTGCCTTTGTACGCCGCCAAGAAAAAATTCTTTCGCTACGACAAAAAAGAAAAGTGCTGGGCGTTACGTCACCACAAAGACACGCACTTTGGCAGCATCTGTCGCTTTTTTCATACCGAGGAGCGTCGCTGCACGGTGTACGCAGCGCGCCCTGGCGTATGCCGCAGCTACCCTGAAAAAAGTACCTGTGGCTATTATGAGTTTCTACGATTCGAACGCGAACACCAAGGTGACCCGAGTTTTGTCGCCACCACCACACCCTAATCACGATGGTGTGGGTGGTGACTCTGCCTAACGGGTTGTGTCGTTCTCAGCGCGCTGCGTTAGCTACGTAGATCCACAGACGCTTCACTACCGCTTTTATTTTTTAGCGAAACCCTGTGCACGTAACGCACTTAAGGTGGTGGTTGGGGTAATGGCTTCTGGATCCAGTTGAAGTTCAATTAACGCGGGCTTGCCTGCCGCCATTGCACGTGCAAAGGCCGGTGCAAACTGCGCGGTCTCTTGCACCGTTTCTCCGTGCGCACCATAGGCACGCGCTAACGCAGCAAAGTCAGGATTTTTTAATTCTGTACCTGATACGCGACCAGGATATTCGCGCTCCTGATGCATGCGTATCGTGCCGTACATGCCGTTATTCACGACAATCACAATCACGTTGGCGCCATATTGAGCAGCGGTCGCAAGCTCTTGCCCGTTCATTAAGAAGTCACCATCGCCTGCAAACGCCACACAGGTACGATGTGGTTGTGCAATTTTTGCAGCGATGGCAGCGGGTACACCGTAGCCCATCGAACCATTGGTGGGGGCCAGTTGTGTGCGCCATCCACGATAGGTGTAGTAGCGATGCACCCACGTTGCAAAATTTCCTGCGCCGTTACATATGATTGCATCATCGGGCAGCGCTTGCGACACCTGCTGCACGATCTCACCATATTGCACAGCGCCCGGTAAAGTTTGCGGTTTGCCCACATAGGCAAGGTAAGCCGCACGCGCGGATTGCGTCCACGCTGACCAACGTGATCCATCGAGCTGGATCTGCGATAAAGCTGCAACAAACTCCGCGTAGCCAGAATTCACTAATACCGCACCTTGGTAGACGCGACCCAATTCTTCGGCGCCAGCATGCACATGAATGAGAGTTTGACGTGGCACCGGTACATCAAACAAGGTGTAAGCACTGGTCGTCATTTCGCCTAAACGCGCGCCAATCACCAACACCACATCTGCATCACGCACACGCGTTGCTAATGCTGGATCAATACCGATACCCACATGTCCGACATACGATGCGCAACGGTTATCGAGTAAATCTTGGCAACGAAATGACGCGCCGGCGGGCAACTGATTTTTTTCTAAGAACGTACGTAACGTTTCGCGCGCTGTTGCATCCCAGCCGCCACCACCCAAAATCACCAATGGTTGCTTGGCCTGACCAAGCAAACGCGCAATCTCTTGCATATCGGCAGGTGCCGGTGCTGCACGCACTGGTTTGTAATGCGCAGCATCGGCCACGCTAGCTTCGGAAAACAACATGTCTTCTGGCAAAGCCAACACCACTGGCCCCGGACGACCCGACGTCGCGGTGTGCATGGCATGACTGATGTACTCGGGAATGCGTTCGGCGCGATCGATTTGTGCGACCCACTTAGCCATCTCGCCGTACATGCGACGGTAATCGATTTCTTGAAATGCCTCACGATCGACCATGTCATTGCCCACTTGCCCGATCAACATAATCAGTGGCGTGGAATCTTGAAACGCTGTGTGTACGCCCACGGATCCATTGGTTGCACCCGGGCCTCGTGTGACAAATAATGCCGCGGGTTTTCCGGTGAGCTTACCGACCGCATCGGCCATGTAAGAGGCGCCGCCTTCTTGTCGACAAATAATAAATTTCAGCCGATCACGTACGTCATGGATGCCATCTAGCGCCGGAAGAAAACTTTCCCCCGGTACGCCAAAGGCGTACTCAACTCCATGACCTGCAAGAGCATCGGCAAGGATCTTGCCACCATGACGTACCTGCGATTGCGGCTTCATCAATACAAACTCCTCACAGTTAGGCGGCGAGCATTTTCTTTAAACGTGCAACAAAAAATGGGGCGCATTTCATGATGCGTGTTTCTTGCGTGATGATCAGCGGCCGAATTTTTGGCACATAGCTTTGCCAGTCAGGGTCAGCACCCAAGGCGGCGCGACAACGATCACGTTGATTCAGATCCTCGTAAGCCCACATGTGCACGATCAGATTTTGCATGCCCACTTCGGTGACGTAATACCCCACCATGTGCGGCAAATGCCGCGCTTGCACCGCCATGCCATGTTCTTCGTAGTGGCGGAAATACTCAGGCACCTTACCCACTTCTAATTGATACATGCGTTCTTCAACGTACATGGCTGCTCCCGTGCGAGAATAAAGAAACCATTATAAGTGGCTCTTTTAGTCAGGACATCTATGGACGACATCACGACGCTGCGCCGCATTCTGGCCGATTACCGCGTGATCGCAGTGGTGGGGCTCTCGGCGCAATGGCATCGACCCAGCTATTTCGCAGCCAAGTACATGCAAGAGCATGGTTATCGCATCATTCCTGTGAATCCGCAGTACAGCGAAATTCTTGGCGAAAAATGCTATCCCAGTCTCACGGCCATTCCAGAGCGCGTGGATATTGTGGACTGCTTTCAAAAAACCGAGCGTATTCAACCCTTAGCTGAACAAGCCATCGCAATTGGTGCCCGTGTGCTATGGCAACAAATCGGCGTGTGCAATCACGCGGCGGCCGCACAAGCGATCGCTGCAGGATTGGAGAGCGTGATGGATCGCTGCGTAAAAATCGAACACGCGCGTCTCTTTGGCGGCCTGCATTGGATGGGTGTGAATACGCGGGTGATTTCATCGCATCGCCCTCAGCGCTAAGTTCACTATGTCAAACACCCCCAACTTGCTGGAT
>CAWUMP010000012.1:0-19333 GCA_963923385.1 uncultured bacterium
GATCCTCTCTGGTCTCGTGGGCTCGGAGATGTGTATAAGAGACAGGTTCGTTATACATGCTCGGCATGTATTTAGCCGTGTCGCTGATTGAATATTTTGGTGGTGGTTATCTTGGTTTTTGGGGCGGTGTGCTGTGTGCTGGGCTGATTGTTGCGGCCATCGGTGCATTGATTGAATCGGTATTGCTACGACGGATTTATCACGCCCCCGAGTTGTTGCAATTACTTGCTACCTTTGCTTTGGTACTCATCGTAAAAGATGCCTGTCTGTGGATTTGGGGACCCGAAGATTTAATGGGACCCCGCGCCCCTGGGATGGCAGGTGCCATCGAAATTCTTGGTCGGCGTTTTCCTGAATACGATCTCTTTTTGATCTTCATTGGCCCGTTGGTGTTAGCGGCGTTATGGCTACTGATGACGCGTACGCGTTGGGGCACCTTGGTGCGCGCTGCCACCGAGGATCGCGAAATGGCCGGTGCGCTTGGCGTGAATCAACGTTGGTTGTTTACTGGAGTATTTGCACTGGGCGCGTTTCTCGCTGGTGTAGGTGGCGCGTTACAAATCCCACGCGAACCCGCGCAATTGTTTATCGATTTATCAGTCATCTCAGATGCGTTTGTGGTGGTGGTGGTGGGTGGATTGGGTTCAATCAGTGGGGCATTTTTGGCAGCCTTACTCATCGCAGAAATCAAAGCGTTTTGTATCGGCATTGGCGATGTCACCGTTCTTGGTACCGTGTTTTCTTTTTCTAAACTCACGCTGGTGGTTGAGTTTATTGTGATGGCCGTGGTGTTGGTATTGCGCCCCTGGGGATTACTTGGTCGTGCAATGTCGATTGCGCGCAACGCCGGTGAAACCGAGGCACCGCTCGCGCTGCCATCGGTCACGATGCAACGCCTCACTTTAGCCACCTTGATTGGGCTCGCGGTGGTGCCCTTATTTGTTTCTGGCTACCCGCTGGTGTTGCTGATTGATATTTTTATCGCCGTGTTATTTGCAGCCAGCCTGCACTTCATGATGGGACCTGGGGGTATGCATTCGTTTGGTCATGCCGCGTATTTTGGTTTAGGTGCCTACGGCGCAGCCCTACTCTTACAAAAAGGCGGGATCAGTATGTTGCCCGCGCTGTTGTGTGGCAGCTTGATTGCAGGTATCGGTGCGTTGGTTTTTGGTTGGTTTTGCGTGCGTTTGTCCGGTGTGTATTTGGCCATGCTCACGCTCGCCTTTGCGCAAATCGCCTGGTCAATTATTTTTCAATGGGATCAATTTACCGGTGGATCGAATGGCTTAGTCGGTATTTGGCCCAGTCCGTGGCTCGCCAGTAAAGCCGCCTATTACACCCTTACGCTGAGTGCGACAGCGCTTGGCGTCTTTGCGTTATGGCGCATCTTGCACGCACCGTTTGGTTACGCATTGCGAGCAGGTCGAGATTCACCGATGCGTGCTGATGCAATTGGCATTCATGTGCGTCACGTGCAATGGGCTGGATTTATCGTGGCCGGATTGGCTGCGGGCTTAGGTGGATCTTTGTACGCGTTCTCCAAGGGCTCAATCTCTCCGGATGCACTCGCGGTGCCGCGTTCTGTCGATGGTTTAGTGATGGTGTTGCTCGGTGGGATTCAAAGCCTCACCGGCCCGGTCTGGGGGGCGGCCTTATTCACTTGGTTACAAGATGCGGTCGCACGTGAACTCGATTACTGGCGTGCTGTGTTGGGCGCGATTATTTTGTTATTAGTTCTGCTCTTTCCTGGTGGACTCGCTGGCACCTTGCGGCAGCAATTGCAGCGCTTCACAAAGCCATCAAGCGGAGTACCCACATGAGTGTGGTACTTGAAGTCCGTGATTTGCAAAAAGCCTATGGCGGCGTGAAAGCAGTGCAAGGCGTGTCGTTTGATGTCCACGCTGGTGAATTGCTTGCGCTCATCGGTCCAAACGGCGCCGGTAAAACCACCTGCTTTAATTTACTGAATGGCCAACTCGCGGCAGATCATGGCGAAGTTCGCTTTGACGGACGATCGATTCGCGGTTTGCCGCCGCGTGATATTTGGCGACTCGGGGTGGGTCGGACGTTTCAAATTACCGCCACCTTTGCCTCGATGACGGTACGCGAAAACGTGCAAATGGCCTTGTTGTCGCATCACCGTCGTATCAGCTCTTGGTGGTCCAGAGCCACGCAGATGTTTGCCACTGAAGCCGATGCCTTACTCGAACGCGTCGGCATGCGTGCGCAAGCCGCGCGGCACTGTGCAGTATTAGCGTATGGCGATTTAAAACGCGTGGAGCTGGCCGTAGCACTAGCCAACGCACCACGCTTATTGTTAATGGATGAACCCACTGCAGGCATGGCCCCGCGTGAGCGACAAGCCTTAATGCAACTCACTGCAGATTTAGCGCGCGATTTAGGTATCGCTGTTCTGTTTACCGAACATGATATGGATGTGGTGTTTCGTCACGCCAATCGCGTGATTGTGTTAGCAGCCGGTGAACTCATCGCACAAGGCACACCGAGCGAAGTGCGCGCCAATCCAAGTGTGCAAGCGGTCTATTTGGGCTCGGGTGCAACTTATGGAGCGACGCATGACTGAGCCAATGCTGCGTGTACAAGGACTCAATGCCGCTTACGGTCGCGCGCAAATTTTGTTTGATGTGGCGCTACAAGCGCTACCCGGTGAAGTACTGGTGTTACTCGGGCGCAACGGCGCGGGCAAATCGACCACCATGAAGTCCATCATGGGATTGGTACGACCACAATCAGGCGATATATTTTTTGCAGGCCAAGCGATCACCCGCGCACAACCCTATCAAATCGCGCGCTTAGGTTTAGGTTATGTCCCAGAGGAGCGGCGAATCTTTACCGATTTAACCGTGATGGAAAATCTCGAAGTCGGTCGCCAAGCAGCACGCGATGGCGCGCCTTACTGGCATGTCGAACGGTTATTTGAATTATTTCCTAACTTAGGAAGAATGCGCCACCGTCCTGGCGGTCGCATGTCTGGTGGCGAACAACAAATGCTCACGATCGCACGCACCTTGATGGGTAATCCATCTGCCATTTTATTAGACGAACCTTCCGAGGGCTTAGCACCAGTCATCATCGAGCAAATGGCGCACACCATTCGCGCGCTCAAACAAGAAGGATTGTGTGTGCTGCTCTCCGAACAGAATTTGCATTTTGCACAGCTCGTTGCCGATCGCGCCGTGATTATTGAAAGCGGCCACATTCGTTATCACGGCAGCATGGCAGAACTTGCGGCAAACGACCGCGTACGCGAAGACTATCTTTCGGTATGAGTGCCACCTGGGTTGCTGGCATCGATGTGGGTGGCACCTTCACCGACCTGATTGCGATCGATACGCAGGCCGGTGAAGTACGCTTGGCCAAAGTACCCACCACAGTTGATAACCAAGCTTACGGCGTACTCGCAGCGATTGAATCGGCGGGATTGTCACTCACCGATTTAGGCTTGATTGTGCATGGAACCACCACCACCACCAATGCCGTGCTCGAGCGCAAACTCGCGAAGGTTGGATTGATCACCACGTATGGTTTTCGCGATGTGTTGGAGCTCGGTCGTCGCACTCGTCCCACACCGTATGGTTTAACTGGACAATTTGTACCACTGATTCCACGCGAGTTACGTCTCGAAGTACCCGAGCGTGTGGATGCTGATGGTCAGGTTGTGACACCACTGGATGAAGCCGCTCTCGCCCAAGCAGTGAAGCAACTGAAAGACGCGGGATGCGAAGCCTTAGTCATTCACTTTTTGCACAGCTACATTTATCCAGATCACGAAGCGCGTGCAGAAGACATTGCCCGCGCACTGTGGCCCAATCAATACGTCACAGCAGGACATCGCCTGCTCTCTGAGTACCGCGAATACGAGCGCGGTGTGACTGCAGCGGTAAATGCCAGCGTGCAACCAATTTTAGATCGCTACATCCAGCGTCTCAGTGACGAACTGCGTACGCGTGGTTTTGCACATGATTTACTGGTGATGCAAGGTAACGGTGGCACGGTCTCTGCGTCGTTGGTTGCCGAAAGCGCAGTGAATACCGTGATGTCCGGTCCAGCCTCGGGCATCATCGCCGCCGCTGCTTCGTCTATCGCCGCCAACGTGCCGAACGTCATTACGTATGACATGGGCGGCACCTCATCTGACGTCGGCTTAATTCGTGATGGTGTGCCGCAAGTGTCTGCAGAGCTTGAGTTGGAATACGCCATGCCCATTCATGTCCCCATGGTGGATGTACATACGATTGGTGCGGGCGGTGGATCAATTGCATTCATCACCGAATCGGGCATGTTGCAAGTTGGGCCGCGCAGCGCAGGTGCGACACCGGGACCGATTTGCTATGGACGCGGCGGAACCGAGCCGACCATCACCGATGCGAATTTAGTCTTAGGACGATTGAATCCCGACAAATTGTTGGGCGTGAATAAAAAAACAAGTCTCGCAGAAGTACGCGAGCGCATGCGCGAGTGCATTGGCAAACCACTGGGCTTGGATGCAGAAGCAGCTGCGGCAGCGATTATTCGTATCGCCAACGACAAAATGGCGAGCGCCATTCGTCTAGTGAGCCTGTCGCGTGGTCACGATCCACGCGACTTTGCTTTGTTTCCGTTTGGCGGCGCGGGTCCGTTACACGCTGCGGCATTAGCGCGCGAATTAGGTATCCCACAATTACTTATTCCGGTGCGCCCCGGGATTACCAATGCGTTAGGTTGTGCAGCGGCAGATTTGCGACACGATTACGTCAATACCATCAATCAACCCTTGCCGCTGTTGGACCCAGCAAAAGTCACGGCAACCCTCGAAGCGCAAATCGCCAAAGGACGTGCGTTGCTCAAACGCGAAGGCGTGGCGCTTGCGTCGGAACGCATTTTGCACTTTGCTGATATGCAGTTTCAGGGACAAAGTCATTTGCTCACGGTGCAGCTACCCAGCACTGCAATCACACGCGAAGATCTACAAGCGCGGTTTGAAGCCGCTTATTGGGAGCGCTTTGAAGTGGCACTGCCTGAGATTCGCGCGGTGTTGGTCAATCTACACACGGCAGTGATCGGTCAGCGCCGTGCGCTCGATTTGGCTGTACTGGGTCGCAGCGCACGCGAGGACACGCTAAAAAAAGCACAAAGCAGCACGCGCGCTGTTTGGTTTGATGGCCGCATGCATGAGACGCCCATTTATCAACGCGAGCAATTACCTCTGGATTCCCGCTTTACGGGTCCGGCCATTATTGAACAACTTGATTGCACTACGGTCATCGAGCCAGGCAATCAAGTCACGCTCGATCACTTAGGTAACTTACGCGTTCAGGTGTAGCGCTAACGCACTTTTATTTCAAACGAGACGACCATGCCAAACAATCACGGATTACTCATGACGCTCACCGAGCCACCCGCGGTGATGGATGAAGAATTTAACGCGTGGTATGACACCGAGCATATGGCTGAGCGTCTATCGATCACGGGATTTATTTCTGCACGACGTTGGATACGTGATTGCGCACCAGGCGAAGGACGTTATTTAGCGACCTACGAATTGCAATCACCGCAGGTGCTCGAGACACCAGAATATCTATCGCATGTCGGTGATGGGTTTACCCCCTGGAGTCGACGTTGTTTAGATAAAGCCACCGTGTTTCGTCGCTGGGCTTGCACGCAAATCACTCCGGGTACGCAAGCGCCCCACACCGCTGCCAACGCGTTGTTTGTTGCCTGCGCGGAGGTGTCTGATACCCATGTGCAAGATTTCAATCAATGGTACGACACCGAACATCTCCCGATGCTGGCTAACGTGCCTGGTGTATTGGGCGCGCGACGCTTTCTCGCGAGCAGCGGCACACCGCGCTACGTGGCGCTCTACGACTTAGCTAACACACAAGTGATTGACCACGCCGATTGGCGTGCCGCGCAAAAAACCGACTGGTCAAAGCGTATGGGTCAACAAGTCAGTGCGTGGGAATTTTCTGTTTGGCGCGCTTATTCCTAAAACGCATTGAGACCTTTTCCACGCAATGAACCCTCCCACTCACCTGTCGCTTGATCCCATCACCTTAGCCGTTATCCAAAACGGCTTGCAACAAGTGTGCAACGAAATGGATTTAGCGTTTTGTCGCGCGGCTTTTTCTCCGGTGATCTCCGAAGCCATGGACCGCTCCGATGGCATCTATGACGCAGTCGATGGCGCTTTAATTGCGCAAGGTGAGTTGGGCTTGCCTGTGTTTGTCGGCACCATGCAATTTTCAACCCGCGCCGTCATTGAACGAGTGCGCGCCAACGGTTGGACTGTTGAACCGGGCGATGTATTTATCGTCAACGATCCATATATGGGTGGTACCCATCTAATGGATGTGAAGTTCGTGAAACCGTTTTTTCACGAGGGCAAAATTTACGCTTGGCTAGCCAATACCGGTCACTGGCCAGATACCGGGGGCATGGTGCCAGGTGGATTTTCTGCAAAAGCCACCGAATCAGAACAAGAAGGCTTACGCCTACCGCCAGTCAAGCTGTACAAAAAAGGCGTGCTGGATGAAGAAATTTTATCGATCATCCTAAGTAACATTCGTATCGCTGATCAACGCATTGGTGACATCAAAGCACAAGCCGCAGCACTGACGATTGGCGAAAAACGTTTATCTGAATTACTCGCGCGCTACGGCGCCGAAACAGTGCAATCGGCAATTGCCGAATTACGCAATCGTGCCAGTCAACAAATGCGCGCACGGATTGCTTCGATTCCGGATGGAACCTATACAGGCAGCGCGGTGGTGGATTCGGATGGCGTGGTCGATGAACCACTGACGATTTGCATGAACATCACCAAGTCGGGCGATCGATTGCACTTTGATCTATCTGGATCATCCCCGCCCTGTCGGGGCCCAATGAATTCGGTCCTTGCCACAACCATGTCGTCGATTTACTTGGCGATGAAACATATCTTTCCAGAAGTGCCGATCAACGCTGGCACGTTCGAGCCCTTAGACATCACGCCACCCGAAGGGACTTTTTTATACGCGCACTACCCTCGTCCGGTGTCGGGTTGTGCGGCTGAAGTGAGTCAACGCATTGCCGAGGCGGTGTTTTCTGCGCTCACCCATGCGATTCCTGATCAACTCTTTGCCGCACCCGCGGGTAGTTCGGGCAATTTGGCAGTGGGCGGTAACGATCCGGTGCGCGGTCGCAACTACGTGATGTATGTGATTTCAGGTGGCGGGTATGGCGGCAGCTTGACTGGTGATGGAATATCAAATGGTTGCTCAACGATCGGCATTTCAAAAACACCCCCCATCGAAGTGATGGAACAATTTTTCCCGATTCTGTTTGAAGAATATTCTTTGCATGAGGGCTCGGGGGGTGCAGGTGAAACGCGTGGTGGGTTTGGTGTGAACTACGCCATTCGTTTACGTCGCGGAAATGCACGTGCGTCGATGGTGATGGATCATGGACGCGTTGGTCCCCAAGGCGCATTGGGCGGTGCTGATGGCGGGGTAAACACCGTGGCCATCGATCGAAAAGGCGCGATCTATCGCCCACTGCATTTATCCAAAGACCAAGACATTCAACTCGAACCCGGCGATGTCATTCGTGTTTCAACCCCTGGGGGGGGTGGCTATGGCAATGCGTATCGGCGCGACCCGAACAAAGTAGCCGTCGATGTGTCGCGTGGCTATTACACCTCTGCGCAAGCCGAGCAACGATTTGGCGTACGACTCACCTCCGACGGTACCGTTGATTTACCTGCCACTGAACAATTACGTCGTCAGCGCGCGTGATCTCTGACCCAC
This sequence comes from uncultured bacterium, assembly GCA_963923385.1. Classification (GTDB taxonomy): domain Bacteria; phylum Pseudomonadota; class Gammaproteobacteria; order Burkholderiales; family SG8-39; genus SZAS-79. The sequence continues at coordinate 7,788 of CAWUMP010000012.1, forward strand.
TGTTTTACGCCGTCGCACTGCCTGCGATTGTTTTGTTCGGTATTTCTAAAGGTGGATTTGCCGGCGGTTTTGGCATTTTGTCTGTGCCACTGATGGCCTTAGTGATTCCGCCCACACAAGCCGCAGCCATCATGTTGCCCATTCTTGTGGTGATGGACTGGAGCGCCATCTGGGCCTATCGACGTGACTGGGACCCCATCACCATGCGGCAAATTCTGCCTGCAGGGATCGGCGGTGTGGTGCTCGGGATGCTTGGCTTTCAATACCTATCCTCGGATGCATTGAAAATATTATTGGCCATCGTATCGATTGGATTTGTGTTGTACCGCTGGACACGTCGTAGCAACGATGCACCGCCCGCACCACGCTCCCGGGTGAAAGCTGCCTTCTGGTCCGCATTAGCCGGATTAAGTAGTTTTATTGCCCATGCCGGTGGTCCACCGCTCAATATTTATCTGCTGCCACAGCGACTACCTTCCGCCCAATTGGTTGGTACGACCGTGGTTTTTTTTACGATCATCAACGCAGTCAAGTTGATCCCGTATTTTTTCTTGGGTCTGTTTAGCACGCAGAACTTACGCGTTTCTTTGCTACTGATGCCAGCCGGTGTGGGTGGTGTGTATTTGGGACTGTGGTTACGCAAACGCGTTTCAGAACGGATGTTCTATCGTTTGATTTATTTCTTTTTGGTGCTCACCGGTTGCAAGCTCGGTTGGGATGGTGTGTATGGACTGTGGCATTCGCGTTTCAGCTAAAAGCGTCGCTACTTCAATACATCGATCAAGAATTTAGCTGAGTGACACCAACGTATAGTCGACCGTAGACGGCACTTCGGGGGCCAGATACATCGCGCGCGCGCCGAGATCCATCACCACCGACGCCACGGTCTCGATACACGCTTCTGGCGCAAGGGCCGGATCAGGGCGCCGACAAATCGACAAGTGCCCCGCGCTTTCGTCGCGCAAAAAGGTTTGTAAGTCTTGCGGTGAATATTTTTTCGAGGCGTGTTCTTGCACCAAGGCTTCGACACGTTCTAAGCGTGGATAGGTCGATAAGCTAGGCGCAAGTGCGGCTTGATGCGCCGCTGCTGCGGGTTCAATAAAGTGATTGGTATGACATAAGGCCGAAGCAGCGCCATCCACCGTGTATAAACCGCGCGGGGAAATTTCGAGTGCAGCACGTGCACCAGATAAATCGGCACACAAAATATTCGATGAGCCACCAAAGCGTAAGGCTTGTGTGCGCGACTTGGCTTCTGCCACCGAACCGCAATTTAATAAACCGCGCAGTAGGACATGCACTGGCACACCGGATTGCGTGCCATCATCCGCAGATCGCAAAATATTTAAGCACACACCAAAGCCACGATCATTGAACCCTATCTTAGCCAACATCCCCGCTTCGGTCAGTGTGAGGCAGCGATGGCCATCAGGAGAGGCTACGCGTAACAGAATCAACGCGGTGCGTTGCGCACCCAGCCAATCCCAATTTTGCGCGAGCAATGTGTGACCTGTTGTACTTTGTGCGGGTGACACCGCAATCGAGGTGCACTCTCCCGTATCGCCAGCCAACGAAGTGCCCGGTTTGACACCTGCCACCTGCGCCCACTGTGGCACGCCGGCTTTTGCATTGACCTCGGCCACCCGCGACCAATCAGGGGATGGCGAGCCCGGATAGCTCGGTGGCAAAATTTCAGTGCGTGCGTTCAAGGCCAATATTTCATTGACGTGGCGCCCAGCACCTTCTGCAATACCTTGAATCTCAGTCATCAACGCTGGATCAAAGGCAGAAATGACATCGCGGTAACCAATGGCTAAGGTTTGCGCCGTTGCCCAATCAATGCCACAAAATGCAAATAAGCGCGCGTAGGTTGCAATCGAATGGGCGATCCGGGCCCGGACCGCTTGGCCATGTTGACGGCCGCGTTGAAGCGCATCGCCATGGACTTCAATGATTGGGAAGGTGTGCATCAGCCTATTTTGCGTGACAACGGCACCGCCGTGAAGGCTTGTTCCGCAACTGCGAGGGGTCGCCGCCGCAGTCTGTGGGATGATTCTCACATCGCTCGCCACTTCGCGTGCCGTCGAGCAAGCAAACTACCCCAGCTTTGGTCAAGGAGACTCTCATGAACGCCCCCGTTTATCCCAATGTGCAACTGTATATCGACGGTGCTTGGTGTCCGGCCGCCTCAGGCCAAACCCTCCCGATCGTCAATCCGGCGACTGGCAAACAAATTGGTACGCATGCGTATGCGGAAAAAGCCGATCTAGACCGCGCGCTAGAGGCGGCAGCGAAAGGCTTTGATGTATGGAAGCGTACCAGTGCATTCGATCGCTACAAACTCATGCGCAAAGCCGCACAGTTATTGCGCGATCGTCTCGACACCATCGCACCGCTGATGACGATGGAACAAGGCAAAACCTTAGCTGAAGCCAAAATTGAAGTCGCCGCGGGTGCGGACACCATCGATTGGTTTGCCGAAGAAGCTCGTCGCGCTTATGGTCGTGTGATTCCTGCACGCGCAGAAGGTGTGTATCAATTAGTCATCAAAGAACCCGTCGGACCGGTGGCTGCGTTCACGCCGTGGAATTTTCCAGTCAATCAAATCGTGCGCAAACTGTCAGCGGCACTCGCGGCGGGTTGCTCGATCATCATCAAAGCGCCCGAAGAAACGCCTGCCTCGCCCGCCGAACTGATTCGTGCCTTTGCTGATGCAGGTGTACCTGCTGGTGTGATCAATTTGGTCTACGGCGTACCTGCGGATATTTCGCAATACCTGATTCCACATCCCGTCATTCGGAAGATTTCATTTACTGGTTCAACCGTGGTGGGCAAACAACTGGCCTCGCTGGCTGGCTTGCACATGAAACGCATGACCATGGAGTTAGGCGGTCACGCACCGGTGTTGGTTTTTAATGATGCCGATATCGATGCCGCAGTAAAAACTATGGTGGGTAGCAAATATCGTAACGCGGGTCAGGTGTGTATCTCGCCAACGCGCTTTTTAGTGCAAGAAGGTGTTTACAACAGCTTTGTTGAAAAATTTTCAACCGCTGCGAAAGCGCTCAAAGTGGGTGATGGCTTAGACACCAATAATCAAATGGGCGCCTTGGCCAATCCACGTCGATCCGCTGCAATGGAAATGAATCTTGAAGATGCAACCAAGCATGGCGCAAAAATTCGCGCAGGCGGCCATCGTTTAGGCAAAGACGGCAATTTCTTTGAACCCACCGTGGTCACAGAATTACCGCAATCAGCCAAAGCCATGAACGAAGAACCCTTTGGTCCCATGGCCATCATCAATCCGTTTAAAACGTTCGAAGAAGCCATTACCGAAGCCAATCGCTTGCCGTATGGTTTAGCGGCTTATGCGTGGACCAATTCAGCCAAAACTGCACAAGCGGTAGCCACGCACGTCGAGACCGGCATGATGAGTATTAACCATTTAGGCTTGGGTATTCCTGAAGTGCCGTTTGGCGGGGTGAAAGATTCAGGCTACGGCTCAGAAGGCGGCAGCGAAGCGATTGAGTCTTATCTCAATCCGAAATTCGTTTCACAAGCCGGTCTCTAGGCCGCGCAACACTGGCGGGCGGTTGGGTGACCGCGGCGTCGTTACTGCGGTTTCACGCCTGCGTCCTTGATGACCTTTCCCCAACGTGCAATTTCTAATTTCACGTAGGCATCGAGTTGCGCAGGCGTAGAACCGACAATTTGGTAACCCAATCCTTCGATGCGTTGTTTGGCCTCTGGTACCGCCATGGCTTTGATCAGTTCTGCATTGAGTTTTTGCACAATCGGTGCGGGCGTATTGGCCGCAGCAAAAATGCCATACCAAGCCGAAATATCAAAGCCTGGTAAGCCAGATTCTTGAATCGTCGGTACGTTGGGCAACACCGATGATCGCTTGGCGGTCGACACGGCAATCGCACGAAACTTTCCGCCTTGAATTTGCGCCAAAGAAGAAGACATGCTGTCGAACATCAAATCGACCTCACGACCCAGCAATGCGGCAACCGCTGGTCCACTGCCTTTGTAGGGGACATGCGTCATGTCCACACCAGCCACCGATTTAAAATATTCCACCGCGAGATGGCTGGTATTACCCGGACCTGCAGAACCGTAATTTAATTTGCCTGGGTTGGCACGCGCATACGCAATCAGCTCCTGAACAGTTTGAATATTGGATTGGGCGTTCACAACCACCGATAACGGTAAGGTCGCAGCCAAGGTAATCGAACTAAAGTCGCGCACTGTGTCGTAGGGCAAATTAGGCATTAAGGTGGCATTCACTGCGTGCGCCGTCAGCAACATGATGATGGTGTAACCATCGGGAGGCGATTTCGCAACGAAGTCGGCACCAATGGTCGAACCTGCGCCTGGTTTGTAATCAATCACCACCGGTTGACCGAGACTTTTACTCAGTTCATTCGCGATAGGACGCGCCAACAACTCCGAGCTACCACCCGGTGCGTAAGGCATCACAAACCGAATCGGTCTACTGGGCCAGTTCGTTACTTGCGATTGCGCGGCCGCCTGCTGTTGAAAAAAAACCGCGAGACCGAATAACACAATCGCTGCCTGTTGCAGCGTGACGCGAAAAACCATCATCCAACGCGATTTTTTTAAACTCACATTGATATCCAATTTTTTCTCCTATTCGGCAACATGACGCCGATGATTGCAACGACAGGACTCCAAACAACATCGATACAAATTTTTTTATGAATAAAAAATGGCAATCCACCTAACGAGGTAAACGCATCCCTATTCCGCGCGCTTGTGCGGTTTCATATACCAACAATGCAGCAGCCAAATCCGCGAGCGCATGGCCCGAAAAATTAAACAAGACGCGTTGGGTATGGTTCACTCGACCTGAAAATTTTCCACTACATAATTCTGATAACTCTGCGTCATAAGGCCCAGCCCAAGTCATGCGACCAGCTTTGGTGAGCACGCGTGTTTGCTCGTGTTCATCGGTCACGGTTAGATCAAAGCGAGACAACTTATCGCGCTGCCACGAACGCGCTAAATCGACGGCACCCACAAACGCACCGGGACTGACCCAATCGGGATCTAGAAATTCGAGTGTGCGCGCGCCTTCAGGCACAGTGGTGATGATCACATCGATATTGTCGACGGCTTGTCGTGGATCATGTGTGACGGTCGCGCGCAAACCTCGTGCACGCGCTGCATCCGCCAAACGCGCAGCGCTTTGTGATGTGCGACTCGCAATCACCACATCTGTTATTCCAGGTAGCACATCACACAAGGCCTCTAGGTGACTATGCCCTTGGACACCCGCACCGATCAAACCGAGGGTACGACTATCCGAACGCGCCAGTTTTTCGGCTGCGATCGCGGTCATGGCCGCGGTTCGACGGGCCGTGATGCCATCTCCTCCCATGATGGCAAGCGCCATTCCACTCACCACGTCTGAAAGCACAATTGTGCTGCTAATACTTGGCCCCGTGCCTTGATCCGGTGGAACCAAGCCAAACCATTTCACGCAGGTCACACCTGCATCGCGCATCAACGCTGGCTTGGCCTGAAAGACATGCCCCGGACCTAAGGTCATCACCGATTTACTCGCCGCCAGCGCCGAACCACGCGCTTGCGCGGCAAACGCTTCACTCACCGCGGCGCGCAGTGCTTTTGGTGTCAGTGTGCAAGCCGCGACATCGGCTTCGCTTAAATACAAAATAGATGCGTGATCGATGACCGGTTGTTTACTCAAGGCATCACCTTTGCATCCAGAAAAAAATCAAGCAAGGCTTGCACGGTTTGCGCAGGCCGTTCTTGCTGCACCCAATGCCCTGCACCAGCAATTGACTGTATGCCATGCATCTGCCGACATGCTTGGGTTTGCATGCGCGCAAGCTCGAGTGGTTTTTGTTGTGGACCCCAATCACTTGCGCCTGAAATAAAACATGCAGGCGGTTGAATTTTTGCGTTGGCCCAGGTTTGATACTCAGCTTCAAATTTTCCGCTGGTACGACAGCGATACCAATCTAAGCCGCCTTGAAATCCTGTGCGTGCAAACTCGGCGGTATAAACGGCCAATTCGGGTTCAGGCAACCATGCACAGCTTGCGATTTGCGCTGCATTGGGCATCGCCGCGACAACCGCTTGTGGCATGGTGTGATGCAAATCCATTACATAATAATCAGGTAACTGAGCTAAAGCCGACGCGCTCCATTCGTGTAATGGATGCGGTTGATTGTCTATCCAATCTGCACTTTTCATGTGGTAATACGCACGCAAAAATGCATGTAAGCCTTGCGGTGCATGCAACATATCGGCGTTGGCTGCACGCGTGGAGTAATACTGATGATAGTGCTTACGCGGACGAGGCAGCGCGGCTAAGGCCGCATGAATCGGATCGATAGGTGGCGTCTCACCCAAAGCCATACTTGGCGGTCCACCAAAAGGCGCACTCATCATGACCACTGAACCAAACACATCTGGGCGTATGAGTGCACACCAGGCGGCAACCGACGAACCAAAATCATGCCCCACCACGGCCGCTGCGGTTTGATGCCCACACGCGTACAACACACCCAACGCATCACGCACTAAGTTCGTCATCCGAAACGGCGCAAGATCTGCATCGTATCGGTCATCCCAACCGAGGGTTCGACCATAACCACGCTGATCGGGTGCAATCACGTGATAACCCGCCGCCGCTAAAGGCAGCATCACTTTGCGCCAGCTATACGCGAGCTCAGGAAAGCCATGTAACAACAACAACGCAGGTCGATCTGACGTTTCAAAGCCGGCCTCTAAGACGTGCATCTGCAGACCATTGATGCGATCAATAGTGCGCGCACGGATACCCACAGGTAAGTGAAGCGTTTCGATGGACGTCATGGATTCGAGCCTACCATTGCCTACACCTCATCAGCGATCAACGCAGCGAACCAACGACACAACACAAGCGCGTCGGACAAGATGCCTGGCCGTGCTGCGCTGCGTGCGCATACCTGTAAACGCGGCATAATCGCACTCGAATGCTTGTCATTCATTCACCATCAACGCTGACATAGCCTTTGGAGTGTTGTTTATGTTCTCAATTCGTTTGCCCTATGTGATTTTGCTCTGCGCTTTTGTTGCAGCGCTTCCTCAGCGTGCGATGTGCGCAGAGTTTCCTGAACGCAACGTACAAATCATCACGCCCTACGCCGCGGGCGGCGGACTGGACACCATCACACGTACTGTGGCGCAACGTCTGAGCGCGATCTGGGCACAACAAGTCATTGTTGAAAACCGACCAGGTGCAGGTAGCACATTGGGTACTGCCATCGCAGCACGCGCAAAACCAGACGGCTACACCCTCTTGGTTGGTTCATCACCACTTGGTATCGCGCCAGCGGTGTATCCGTCGCTCAGTTATGACGCGCGTCGGGATTTCGTGCCGCTGAGTTTGATTGGCAGTGCACCCGAAGTATTGGTGGTCACGCCAAATTTAGCGGTGCACAGTGCCGCAGAACTGGTGGCATTAGCAAAATCAGGGCGCAAATTCAATTACGGTTCAGCGGGCTCGGGCACGCTGGCGCATCTGGCCGCTGAATCAATCAATCGCCGTACTGGCATGGGCAGCACGCATATTCCTTATAAAGGGAGCAGCATGGCGCTAACCGATTTATTGGGTGGCCAAGTCGATTGGCTGTGCGATACACCGGCCGCGGTGATTGGTCATATTCGTAGCGGCAAGCTACGCGCCTTAGCCATTGCAGCCCCGCAACGTTCACCACAACTACCGCAAGTGCCGACGCTCTCTGAAGCAGGTTTTTCAGATCTCGATTTTAGAATTTGGATGGGCCTGATGGCACCGGCCGGAACACCTGAAACCGTCATTAAAAAAATCGAGACCAGCATACTCGAGGTGTTACGTGAACCGACAACACGCGCCACCTTAACCAGCCAAGGCTGGGATATTGTTGGTAGCACCGCAAAAGAATTTGCAACGTTTCTCGATGCAGAGTTACCCAAACTCAGTGCCGCCGCGCGTAGTGCTGGGGTGAAGGCGGATTAAGTGCTCGCCAGTAATCGGCCATAACCCTCAATTGGCACATGTACACCGACTTGACGTAGCGCGTTCCAAAACATGGCCGCCGTACTCGATAAACAAGGCTTGCCTAGATCAGCTTCCAACGCTTGCAACGCATCGATCGTTGGCATGCCCACACCGCTTAAGAATACCGCTTGTGCGCTCGGCACATCGACTCGGCGTGCGAGTCGATAGGCATCCGCTGCCGTGAGGTCGTAAATATTACTGATGCCCTCCAGATTGCCGTGGTTGACCACAGACAAGCCATGCGCCTCAAGATGCGCTTTACTTTTTGCCGTTGATACAGCGTTATAAGGCGCGCCCAGGGCAATCCGCTGCACACCTAAATGGGCAAACGCGCTGACCACGCTTCCAAAGGCGGTGATAAATCGTGTACCGGTGGTTTTTTCAATGCGTGTAACAAGCGCTGCCTCACCTTGCATGCCTAAGGTGTAGCTGGTGGCGGTGTGGGCCAACACAATCACATCCGGTTTGACGTGACTGAGCAAAGCAACGTTGTCATCTAGGTGCGCAATCTGTGTGCGATTACGCTCTTCTTGGCCTGTATGCGAACCCGTCTCGCCATGGGCCACCATCCGCGTGAAGTGTAACGATACCCCAGCAGGCATGAGCTGCATGAGCTCAGGCTCAAGGTTCGGATTACCCGGAGGAACCAAGACTCCAATGCGTGCGCGCCATCCATTCATCTGATTAGTTTAGTGTGCACTGCGACGTGCTTCAACTAAAAGCTTGCGCTAGTCTGCGTTTTCCCCCTGTGCGTTCTGAGGAGACCGCCATGCATGCCCTGCCCCGTTTGCTGATCGCTATCATCGTGACCTTTGTTGGCGGCATGAGCGCCCTGCCAAGCAGCGCACAAACATTTCCAAGCAAACCCATCACCCTCATTTGCCCCTGGCCTGTCGGCGGTGCCAGTGATTTGGTGTTACGTGCGTTTGGTGAAGCGATGAGTAAACAACTCAATCAACAAGTGGTGATTGAAAATCGTCCCGGTGCTTCCGGCACGTTAGGCGCAGTGGCGATGACCAACGCTCGAGCCGATGGCTACACGCTCACGCAAACCCCGATTACCGTATTTCGTTTACCGCATCTACAAAAAGTAGCGTTCGATCCAATGAAAGATCTAACCTACATTATCGGTACCACCGGTTACACCTTTGGTGTCGTTGTGCGCGCAGACGCGCCATGGAAAAATTTCGCAGAGATGCTCGAGTGGGCCAAAGCCAATCCCGGCAAGCTTTCGTATGGCACGCCAGGCGCGGGCACCAGCTTGCACATCACGATGGAAGAAATCGCCGCTCAGCTAGGCATCAAATTACTCCATGTGCCATTTAAAGGTGCCACCGAAAACGTCCAAGCCTTGTTAGGCGGTCACATCATGGCAACTGTCGATTCAACAGGGTGGGCCCCACAGGTTGATAGCGGACGCGCCCGATTACTCGTGACTTGGGGTGCAGAGCGCACGCAACGTTGGTCGACCGTCCCGACGCTCAAAGATCTTGGCTACAACATCGTTTCCGAATCACCTTATGGTATTGCCGGGCCGCGCGGTATGGATCCGAAAGTGGTGCAAACGCTGCATGACGCCATGCGTCGAGCGATGAACGATCCGACCTACAAAAAGGTACTCGAGCGTTACGATCAACCGAGCATTTACATGTCGACGGAAGATTACACCGCGTTTGGACGCAAACAATTTGAACAAGACCGCGCGATGATGGAAAAACTAGGACTACGCGCGCAAAACTAACGACTTAAGCTGGCGCTTTCTCTCCACCCAGCGCCGTCATCAGGTCTGCAAACATTCGCGCAAGCTCACCGCTCATCAACGCAAAGTCGACGGCGAATTGCGCGTGTGGATCGTCGAGTTCGGCGTCTGATTCACGTCGCAGAATATCCAAAAACACAACGCGCTTAATCTGCAGATGCTCGGTGAGCACAAACGAAATTTTGTCGTTCCAAGTAAGGCCTAGGCGTACCACGGTTTTGCCTCCTGCCAGATGCCCGCGAATTTCTTCACCCTCTAAGGAATGTCGTGAATAACGCACGGTTGCACGGCTGTGATCTGCGGCGCGCAACTCTAGGTCTTGATCGATACTAAAACCGTTGGGCGCGTTCCCTTCGGCGAGCCACGCTGCCATGCACGCGGCCGGCGAACGTTGCGTTTCAACGCGGGTTGCAGATAAGTCGTCCTCGGCTCTGCGCAGCACCTCCATGAACTGTTCTGCGCGTGTATCGGCTGCGGCATCGACCATCAACCAGCCGTGTGCCCGATCAATCCATGCATGTGTCAAACGACGACGCGCGAGTGCCCGCGGCAACAATTCACCGGTCACTTGCTCTTTGAGATCGCGAAGTTGCTTACGTCCGACAGAATGTCCTTGCCGAAGCGCGATATGCGCGGCACGGTCTTCGGTGTGTTGACGAATGATGCTCGAGGGTAAAAGCTTTTGCTCCACACCAAGACAAAGTAACCACTGCTGCTGCAACTGAAACAAATACGTTTCGTCTTCATGCGGATGCGTCCAACCGCGACTTTCCATTTGTAAGCCGCCGCACGCTTGCAACGGATCACGCGATAATTTAATTTCAAGATCTTGCGCTTGCACAGCGCAATTTTCAGGCAAACGGTACGGCACGATATTTTTAAACAACATGGTTTCAGCAGACCAAACAAAAAAGACGCTTCAAATAAGCCGGTAGCGCAAGATTCGCTACCGGCCCGAGTGCAATTACATATGACGAATAAGCACGCTGCGGAAACGAATGGTGCCACCGGCGGATTGCAACGCGATCGGTCCACTGCGCCATTGCGCGCCGACTAAGTCGGCGGTTTGTCGCCCGTTTAAAGTCACAACAATACGATCGCCTCGCGCCATGATTTCGTACACGTTCCAGCGATTCGCAACTTTAGGATACGGTGTGTTCACCGCAGCAAAATCAACAATGGCGCCTGTGCCATACGTTAGATCAGGGCGCTTATCCCAGATGTTGACTTCGTACGAATTATTCGCGCCCACTTTTTGTGGATCTTGGCAGCGAATAAAAATTCCGCTGTTGGCTTCTTCATCGGCCCAAAACTCTGCACGAATCTCAAAGTCTGAATACGAATCCGGCGTCACGAGATAACCGGCTTTGCCATTTTTACCTTGCAACGTGCCATCCACCACGCTCCATTGACCATCGCCTAAGCCACGCCAATTGCTCGGTACCTGCGTTCCGTCCACCAAGGTGATCCAACCACTCGGACGCGCCGAACCCGCACAACCCGTGAGGCTCAATCCGGCCCAAGCAGTACTTGCCATCAAAAAAGATCTGCGATTCAACATCGTTGTCTCCTTAGGATGATTTGTTTTTAGAGTGACGCGTTTCAAACAATACTGCAGGCCTGTGCAAACGACAAACGTGGTGAGCGCGTCCATAACTTGCTCGGATCACCGTGACCAATGTCTGTCTCTTATACACATCTGACGCTGCCGAC